>JBGYKY010000139.1:0-5655 GCA_041836105.1 Bacillota bacterium
CGCTTTTTTAGTGCAGGAGGTGCAAGGAGATTAGCAAGGAAAATTTGATCAACGAAGAAATTCGTGATAAGGAACTGAGGGTTATCGACGGCGACGGGACCCAGTTGGGCATCATGTCCCTGGAGGAAGCGCTGGCGCTGGCCAACGAGCGGAAGCTGGATCTGGTAAACATTTCCCCGACAGCCAAACCGCCGGTCTGCAAAATCCTGGATTATGGGAAGTATCGATATGAGCTTCAGAAAAGGGAGAAGGAAGCCAGAAAAAAGCAGAAAACCACTCAGGTCAAGGAAATCCGGCTCAGCACGTTCATTGAGGCCCACGACATCATGGTCAAGGCCAACACCGCCGCCAAGTTTTTGAAGGATGGCGACAAGGTGAAGGTCAGCCTGCGGTTCCGGGGGAGGGAGCGGGATTACGTCCACAAGGGTGTGGAGGTAATGAAGCAGTTTTCGGACGCGGTCTCGGAGGTGGGAACGGTGGAAAAAAAACCGGAGTTTGAGGGCAGAAGCCTGACCATGATCCTGACGCCGAAAGCGGAAAAGTGAAGGTCTCCCGAGGGATTCCGGTCGAACGCCCGGCAAAAAGGAATGTCGGGGCCGACGACCTGTGGAGTCGCGCAGCCTGCAAAGAAAAATAGCATAGGAGGAAGCAGTTAACATGGCTAAAAACAAAATGAAGTCTCATCGAGGCGCAATGAAGAGATTCCGGCTGACCAGTTCCGGAAAAATAAAGAGGAATAAGGCATATAAAAGTCATATCCTGACCAAGAAATCCGCCAAGAGAAAAAGAGGGCTGCGGAAGGCAACTCTGCTGACCAGCGCTGATCTGCGAAGAATTAAGTCGGTATTGAACAAATAAAGCAAGGGGATATTGGGAGGATAAAGAAGCAATGGCAAGAGTAAAAAAGGGCGTCAACGCCCATAAAAGACATAAAAAAGTATTGAAGCAGGCCAAGGGCTTTTACGGAGCCAAGAGCAAGGTGTTCCGGGCCGCTAATCCGGCAGTGATGAGAGCGCTCCGCTCCGCCTACGTGGGCAGAAAAAACAAGAAGAGAGAGTACCGCAGACTGTGGATTGCCCGGATCAACGCCGGCGCCAGGCTCAATGGGATTTCCTACAGCCGCCTCATGGACGGACTTTCCAAGGCCGGTATTGAAATCAACCGAAAGATGCTGGCAGAGCTGGCCATTCACGATGCCCCCGCATTTGCTCAGCTGTGCGATACGGCAAAAAAAGCAAAGGCGTAGCCTGCCCGGGGTGCGCCTGAGGGAAGCGCAACCGCCTCCGAACCGGTCCTCTGGGACCGGACGGAGGCTTTTGTGTGGTTCCGGTGAATTTCGATGAATTTTCCCAAACCGGTTTCCGACAAAGGTAATTTCGTGTATAATCATACTGATTATGGATTGGGATGACGGATTGGGAAACCGAACCGGATCCCGGAGGAGAGAAAGGAAAACAAGACAATGAAAAAAGCTGTGGCATTCATGCTGACCGCCCTGATGGTCTTTGGGTTAACCGCCTGTGGAGGCGGCGATTACTCCGGCGACTACTCGTATGCGCTGGAAGACTACGTGACCTTGGGTGAATATAAAGGGCTGGAATACCAGGAGCCCGACCTGACCGTTACCGATGAAGATCTTCAGGAGGAGATCGCCCTGAGGCTGGACGATGCCAGGGGCTCCGATGCGTACTCCCTGACTTTGACAGATCAGCCTTTGGAGGTGGGAGATGTGTTGACCGTCGATTTCCTGGGAAAGATCGACGGCGTTGCCTTTGACGGCGGAGAAGCCACCGATGCGGCGCTCACCATCGGCGCCGGCGGATATATCCCGGGGTTTGAGGAGGGATTGATCGGCTGGAAGGTAGGCGACACCGGCGACCTGGAAGTAGTTTTCCCCGCTGATTACAGACAGACGGATCTGGCGGGCAAAACTGCCGTGTTCACCATTACTGTTAAAAGTGGTATCCGGCCGCTGACTCCTGAATACAATCTGGACTTTGTGACGGCCACCACCGACTACACCACTCTGGAAGAATACGAATCCGTCATCCGGGAGGAGCTGATGACCCTGCGAGCGCAGGAAGCAGCTACGGCCAAGGAAAACGCCCTGTGGAACCAGGTGATGGAGGGGGCACAGTTTTCGGGTTATCCGGAGGAAGAGCTGGCAGCCAGGAAACAGGAGAACCTGGAGTACTATACGGCGATGGCGCAGCAGTACGAGCTGGAGCTTAATGAATTTGTGTCGGAGTACTTCGGCATGGATGAAGCAAGCTTTTCGGAGTACATGGACACCTATGCCCGGACCATCGTAGAGCAGGAGCTGGTAATGTACGCCATCGCCAAGGCGGAGGGCATCAGCGTCAGCCGGGCGGAATACAAGGAACGCTTACTGGAGATCCTGCAGGAACAGGGCTACGAAAGCGAGGCGGACTTTAAGGCGGCCAATGGAAAGAGCTTTGAGGAGGTCGCCGGCAAGGTCAATTTGCAGAAAACCTTCTTGCTGGAAGAGGTCATTCAGTTCATCGCTGATCATGCCAAGACGGTAAAAGCTTCTGCCGATACTGCCGAAGCTCAGGGATAGCCGCCGGGAAGCACCGCGTCACAGGAGGAAAATGTCATGAAATGCCCATATTGCGACAATTCAGACACCAAGGTGGTGGATTCCAGGCCTACTGATGAAAATCAGGCTATTCGGCGGCGGCGAGAGTGTGAGAACTGCAGCAAGCGGTTCACCACCTACGAAAAGGTAGAAGAAATTGTGCCGATGGTGATCAAAAAGGACGGAAGCCGGGAAGCCTTTGACCGATATAAGGTGATGAACGGCATTATCCGCGCCTGTGAAAAGCGGCCGGTTCCCATGGCGGATATCGAACGCATCGTCAACGAGATTGAACGGGGTCTCAACAACCTGATGGAAAAGGAGGTAGAGAGCAAGTTCATCGGCGAGCTGATTATGGATAAGCTGAAATCGCTGGACGAAGTAGCCTATGTCCGTTTTGCATCCGTATACCGCCAGTTTACCGATGCCAATACCTTCATTGCCGAGATCGAAAAATTTCTCAAGCATGAAAAAAAGGGAAATCAGGGAGGGGCAGAAAAATGAAAGAGGAGAATGCTCGGATCCGGGTGGCCATCGACGGCCCCGGCGGTGCGGGGAAAAGCACCATAGCCCGGGCGGTCGCCAAGCGGATGTCGATGGATTACATCGACACCGGGGCTATGTACCGGGCCATCGCCCTAAAAATGCTGCGAAACCGGGTTTCCGCGGAGGACGAATCCGGGCTGGCGCGGTTGCTGGCCGCCACGGAGATCGACTTCACGGCCGGTAGCGTCCTGCTGGACGGTGAAATCGTCAACGAAGAGATCCGCACATCGGAGGTCGCTGCTTTGGCATCGGCCTGCTCGGCTCTGGCGCCGGTGAGAGAAAAGCTGGTGGCATTGCAGCGGCAGATGGGCGAAGAAAAAAGCGTGGTCATGGATGGCCGGGACATCGGCACCAATGTGCTGCCCCAGGCGGAATACAAGTTTTATCTTACCGCAAAGCCGGAGGAACGCGCCAGGAGGAGGCACCTGGAGCTGCTGGAAAAGGGCCGGGAAATTTCTTTCCTGCAGGTGCTGAAGGAGCTGGAGCAGCGGGATCATCAGGATATGACCCGAGAGCTGAATCCCCTGAAAAAGGCGGAGGACGCCCTGGAAATCGATACCACCGGCATGACCCTGGAAGAGGTGATCTGCGCGATCACCGGACAGATCAGAGGAGAATAAAAAAATATGGCATCAGTAAGACCCTTCCGGGCGGTGCGGCCATCGGAAGCGTTGGCGGAAAAAGTGGCCTCCCTTCCCTACGATGTGATGAACCGGGAGGAAGCCGCAGAAATGGCCGCCGGGAATCCCTACAGCTTCCTGCACATCTGTCGCTCCGAAATCGACCTGCCGGAGGTGGCGGATCCGTATGATCCCCGAGTCTACCGGCAAGCCAGGGAGGCCATGGAGCGATTCCTCCGTGCGGGAGTACTCATTCAAGAGGAGGAGCCGGTGTTCTATGTCTATCGTCAGGTGATGGACGGGCGGGGGCAGGCCGGAATTGTGGGCTGCGTTTCCGTGGACGAATACGGGAGCGGCACTATCAAAAAGCACGAGCTTACCCGAGTGGAAAAGGAACAGGACCGGATTCGACACTTTGACGTCTGTGATGCCAACACGGAGCCGGTATTTCTTACCTACCGGAGCCGGGAGCGGTTGACGGCCCTGATGGAGGAGGCCATGGCGGCATCCGCGCCCCTCTTCGACTTTATTTCCGGCGACGGGATCCGGCACCAGCTGTGGCGAGTGGGGCAGTCGGCCGCCGCTGCCGTGGAGCAGGCCTTTCGGGAGGTTCCCTGCCTGTACATTGCCGACGGACATCACCGGAGCGCCTCGGCGTACCGGGTGGGGTTGAAGCGGCGAGAGGAGAACCCCGACTGGACCGGGGAGGAAGAGTTCAATTTCTTTATGGCTGTGATTTTCCCCGACGATCAGCTGCGGGTGTTCGATTACAACCGAGTGGTCCGTGATCTGAACGGACTGACGGCGGAAGAGTTTTTGGACGCTCTCGCCCGGGCAGGCTTCCGGGTGGAGCGGATGGATTCGGCGGCGGCGCCCGGGCAAAAGCACCAGTTTACCATGTTTTTGGAGGGCGCCTGGTACCGGCTGACCCTGGAGAAGCCGACAGATCCCCGGGATCCGGTGGCTTCTTTGGATGTCTCCGTTCTGCAAGACCGGGTGCTGGCGCCGATCCTGGGGATCCGAGATCCTAGGACTGACAGCCGGATCGATTTTATCGGCGGGATCCGCGGATTGAAGGAGCTGGAACGCCGCGCGTCCACCGACATGAAGGCGGCATTTGCCGTTTATCCCGTGGACCTGTCGGATCTTTTTACCATCTCCGATGCGGGGCAGATAATGCCGCCCAAGTCTACCTGGTTTGAGCCCAAGCTGGGCAGCGGCCTTTTTCTGCATCTGCTGTCGGAGGGCGGCCCGGCGGAATAGCCTTGAAGCAACGGGGGTTGTATGATATAATGACCAAGCCAAACCGGGGATCCATAGAGGGGCACGGGATCTGGTTCGGAATCGCAGCGTTGCGAGGAGGAACCTATGATCATCAGAGAATTGCCCGCTGAAGAAAGGCCGAGGGAAAAGCTTCTTTCCCTGGGTCCTTCCGCTGTTTCCAACACCGAGCTCCTGGCTGTCCTCATTGGAAACGGTACCAGAGATCGGTCGGCCCTGGAGCTGGCCTCCGCGGTACTGGCCGCAGAAAAGGACGGACTGGGCCACCTGGCCGGCTGTACCCCCGAAGAATTGTGCCAGATCCCCGGAATGGGCATCGCCAAGGCATGCAGGATCCTGGCAGCCTTTGAGCTGGGGAAGCGCCTGGCTACCCGATGGGTGCCGGGGCGCGTTTCGGTCAGCAGCCCGGACGCCATTGCCGCTCTGTTCATGGAAGAAATGCGCTACTATCGGAAAGAATTTTTCAAGGTGCTGCTGCTGAACAGCAAGGGAGAAATTATCAGCATCGAGGAATCCTCGGTGGGAGATCTTTCCTCGGCCATCGTCCACCCCCGGGAGATTTTTCTGGGGGCCATCCGACGGAGCGCTGCCGCCATCGTTTTGGTCCAC
>JBGYKY010000140.1:0-3674 GCA_041836105.1 Bacillota bacterium
CGGCAGCGGGACCGTCGGAAGCGGGGTAGTCGGGGCAGACACCGATTCGAGGCCGGATCCCGGCGCACCCGCCACGCCGGAGCCGATTGCAAAGCCCCCCCGAGAGGCGAGCCCCTTTGATGCCCTGATCCAGCTGATCGCAGACGGCCTCAAGGAGGAGACGGCCCATCAGGTCCGGCGGCTGCTGCGTGCCTATTCCGCGTTGGAGATCATTGACCGCGCCTTTGTTCCCGCCCTCAATCGGGTGGGAGACGGCTTTGAAACCGGCGAGCTGTTCCTGCCCTCCTTAATGCTGTCTGCGGAGGCTGTCAGGTCCGGCTTTGACGTGATCCGGGAATCCCGCAGCCCGGAAGAAATCCCCCCGTCCAAGGGAAAGGTGATTCTGGCCACCGTTCACGGAGACATCCACGACATCGGGAAAAATATTGCTAAGATGCTGCTGGAAAACTACGGATACGAGGTGATCGATCTGGGTCGGGATGTCCCTCCCGATCGAGTAGTCGCCGCCATCCGGGAGCATGATGCCCGGCTGGTGGGCCTCAGCGCCCTGATGACCACCACCGTCCGGAACATGAAAAGCACCATTGACGCCATCCGGGAATCCGGCCTCTCCTGCGCCGTAATGGTAGGCGGCGCCGTGCTTAATCCGGAGTATGCGGAATGGGTAGGTGCCGACCACTTCGTTCGGGATGCCCGGGAAGACGTCGAGCTGGCGCAGCGCCTGCTGTAGCTCGCTGCGACGCCGGCCGCCGGGAGGCCGCTGACCATTCCGGAAGGCGGCGGGAGCTTTGTGCGGTGTTCTCGAGGGAATCGTGCCCAAAATTGGATTTTGTATACGAAACACATTCGTTATCCTTTTAACAAATTTTTTCAATAAGAACGCGCCGGGATGGTTCGCCTCCCGGCGCGTTCTTGCGGTACCTCTGAGAATGAAGCCAGCACCTTGATTATCTGTCAGGAACGAGCGATTTGTGCCGGGTTGGCGGCTCCGATAAAATCAGGGCCTTTAGCCGGTCGATGTGGATATTGGCGGATTCCCGAGCTCCCTCTACATCTCCGTCGACAATGGCCTGATAAATCGTCTGATGCTCCGAAAGCATCTGCTCTGCTCGCTTAAAATTGTCATAATAGATATAACGGAACCGAAGCACCAGCTCCTGCAGCTGCTCCACCATCTGGATCAGGATTTTGTTCTGGGTCGCTTCTACGATGATATGATGAAAGGTCGTATCACATCGAATCATCTCGGCCATATCTCCGGCAGCCACAGCTGCTTCATAGGCCATCGCTACCTCGCGAAGCTGCTCCTTCCCCTCATCGGTCATCCGCTGAGCAGCCAGGGCCGCGGCCAGTCCTTCCATGTTCTGACGCACCTCCAAAATCTCAACCATATCCTTGGTGGAAATCTGAGAGACATAAGCTCCCCGGCGCGGCTCAATGGTGATCAGCCCCTCTTTTTCCAGCTTGCGGATCGCTTCCCGGATGGGGGTGCGGCTGACGCCCATGTCCCCGGCCAATTCCTCCTCCATCAGCCGCATGCCCGGCGAAATCTTTCCCGTAAGGATCAGAAGCTTCAGCTCTTCGTAGACGATCTCCCGAAGCGGACGGTGGTTTTGGATATCAAAATTCAGCATTCCTCTTTTCCCCTCCACGCCTTCATGACTAAAGAGTTGTCCGAGTGAGGTAGGTCTCCCTGTTGATCGTTTTCAGCTTTTCCTTGGCGGCTTGCGCTTTATTGCGGTGGGTGTAGAGGGCAAAGACGGTCGGGCCGCTGCCGCTCATCAGGGCTTTCAGGGGGCTTCCTGCCTCACTGGCTTTGTTCTTTGTATACATAGCAACAGGATACCTGTTCAGCGTATAAATTTCAAGTAGGTTCCGCATGTTTTTTGTCACTTTGTACAAATTATTTTCCCGAAGCCCTTCTATCAGCTCCTCGTTGTCCGGACGCTCCATTTCCCGGCTTAAATCCAGCCCCTGGTACACCTCCCCGGTAGAGATACGAATCGGCGGCTTGGTCAATACCACGAAAAGGTCCAGGCCCGGACGGACGGGCTCCATCTCCGTCCCGATGCCGCGAGCCCGCGCACAGGATGACGCCATAGGATCTTCGTTCATTTCCTGTCCCAGCAGCAGGTTCCCCCGGGCGCCGCCCATGATGCAAAAGGGGACATCTGCCCCCAGCGGCGCTCCCAGCTCCATCAGCCCGGCAACGTCGAGCCCCAGCTCCATCAGGTGGTTCAACGCCAGCATGACCACGGCCCCGTTGCCGCTGCCGCCGGCCAGCCCCGCAGCCACAGGGATCCTCTTCTCCACATGGATCACAATCCGGCCCCGAAGGGAACCGCGGCCTCCGGCCTCTGCCCAGTCTCGAATGACCAGTGCCCCCCGGTACGCCAGATTGCGCTCATCCACCGGCAGGTACGGGCGATTGGTGGTTAACCGAATCTCCCAGTCGGACGCCGGTTCCCAGGAAACCGTCACCTTGTCGTGCAGGGCGACCTGCTGCATGATCATGTCCACCGTATGGTACCCGTCGGGCCGCCTGTCGATTACGTCCAGGGAGAGATTGATTTTGGCGAAGGATCGCAAGGTAATTCTTTTCATGGAGGTTCCTGCCTTCCGTTGATCGATCGGCGGCCGCCGGCGGTTCAGCGAAAGCCGCCGGTAAAAAGAAACGAGCGGGGAAGCCGCTCATTTCGGAAATATGTATGGGTGGCCGCCGGAATCGCTATTTTTTCTTGTTTTTTGCTTTTCCTGTTTGTCTCCCGGACCGGGCGGCACCGGTTCGCCCGGCAGCTTCTTTTCGGGCGGCCTCCGCTTCCGCTTTGGCCTTTCTGCCGGTCCTGTAGGTGCTGCCGGCCAGGGCAATGGGCTTGGGCGCCTTTACCCGGTAGTGATTGGGATCCTGGGATCCCGTCTCCGCCCTTTCCTGAGCGCTGCCGCTTTCCTTCCCGGCCTTTTCGGTCTTTTTAGCCGCCTGCCGGGCCTTTTTCTCTTTTTCCTTCTGGTCCTTCTCTACGATTTCCTGGACGGATTTCCCCGTTTCGCGCGCCACCTTGTACGGATTGACCTTTTCCGCTTTGCCCCTGGCAGCTTCCTCTTCCGCCATCTGCTTTTTCATCCTCCGGGTGGAGACCACCAGCACGCCGACAAACATGACGCCCATCAGGCCCATGTTGACCATCATATCCCTGGAGGTGTCCCGGGTTTTGAAGGACAACTCAATGGGGGCCGCCAGCCTGGCGCCGTCGGCAGCGGCAAAGGCATCGCTGACATGCAGGGTGTATTCCGTATCGGTGTCGAGGATGCCGTCGATCAGCACCAGCACCAGCCCCTCCTCCTTGCTGCTGTAATAGAGCTGGGTCTTCATTTTTGAGCCGTCACCATTGACGATCTCGATGGCGGATTCATTCGCCGCTTCGTTCTCCTCGCTGACCACGTTCCTGTTAAAATAAAGCTTCACGCCGGTGTTTTCGATCTGGAGACCGCCGTCTCCATCCCGGGGATAGCTGTCGACCAGCTCCAGCGTTCCGGCAAAAGCCAGCGATGCCGCCAGCATCACCATCAGAGCTGCCGCACTCACTATCCTGACCCACTGTTTCATATCCGCTCTTCCTCCGCTTCCCTACTCCCGTTTCTGTATCCTCAGTTCCCTAAAAAAATCCTTCATCAGC
>JBGYKY010000141.1:0-2799 GCA_041836105.1 Bacillota bacterium
ACAATGATACCCACGAGGTGGGATCCCGAGTCATTCTGCGGGATGCGGCGGAGCTGGTATGCCGGGAGATGAAGTCGCTGCTGCAAAAGCATCCCTACGTGCTGCGGTACCTGGAGATCGACGATCCGGAGGAGATCGACGAGATCCTCCTGACCTGTGCAACGGAGCTGGAATTCTGGGTGAAGACTCCCGATGACAAGGCAGATCGAGAGCAGCTTTCCACCGCTCAGATCCTGAAAGAGCAGTACTGGAAGCGGACGGTGGGGCCGGTTCGAACGGCGCTGGAAAAGTCTCTTCTGCTGCTGGACCGCTACGGGCTGGAGATGGAAATGGGGCACAAGGAGGTGGGCGGCATCAAGGCCAAGCTGGGCAACTCCGGCCAGTTCGATCATGTTATGGAACAACTGGAGATCGACTGGAAATACTCCACCGCGCTCCAGGCTGCCGACAACGAGAAGCATGTCCGTTACGTGGTCAGGGATATGTTCCGGCTTCACGGGCTGGACGTCAGCTTCATGGCCAAGCCCATTGAAGGCGTTGCGGGAAGCGGGAAGCACACCCATCTGGGCATGGCCGCCCGGTTGAAGAGCGGCAGGACCGTCAGTCTTTTCTCCCCTGCGGATATGGAAACGGATTTCCTGAACCCCATCGGCTTTGGCGCATTGATGGGCATCCTGAAGAATTATGAGGTGGTCAACCCCTTTATCAGCTCCAATAACGACTCTCTCAACCGGCTGAAGCCGGGGTTTGAAGCGCCGGTGTGCATCGTGACCTCCCTGGGGCACAGCGCCCGCCTGCCCTCCCGAAATCGGACGGTGCTGGTAGGGCTGGTTCGCGATGTCAACAATCCGCTGTCCACCCGTTTTGAGATGCGCTCTCCCAACCCCAGGAGCAACACCTACCTGACGGTGGCGGCCTGCTACATGGCCATGCTGGACGGGATCCGGGCAGCATTGCAGGCGGAGAAAACGCCGAAGGAGCTGGAGACCTCTCTTTCTAAGGCCTATGGCGATGAAGATTTCTATTTGGACACCCACCGGGAATATCGGACGGAAAGGGATGTTTTTGACGAATTTTCACCGGCGGAGCGCGATCGGCTTTTCGGCCGGCCGCCTAAAACAGTCTGGGAAAATCTGTGCGCCTTTGATCGATACCCGGAGAAGCTGAAGATCTTCACCCGGGACGGCGTCATCAGCGAGCTTTCGTTGGCCTCCTTCCGGGAAGCCACCCTGGCGCAGTGGGCCACGGAGCTGCATAACCGGATCATTCCGGAAACCATGGACCTGGTCCGGGAGTGCCGTAAAGCTCACGACGACGGACAGTGCACCGACTTTGACCTGATGAACTGGGATAAGATTCACCATCTGCGCGTTTATCTGGGCCAGAATACCATTGCGGAAAAGTGCCTGATTTCCAGAATCATCACGGCGCTGGACGAGAAGGATTACGAGACGGCGTCCGGGCTGCAGGAGGAGCTGCAGGAAAAGGCCTCCGTGCTGGCCAAAATGTATACCAACTACAAGAAAAACCTGCTGTAAACCGTTGTAACAGGAGTGGAGACATGTTAGATATAAAAAGGATCAGAGAAAATTATCCGGAGATTTGCCGCCGGATCGAATCCAGGGGCCAGGGCTCCTATGGCCTTGAAAGGATTCCGGAGCTGGACGAAAGGCGCCGGGGCCTGCTGGCCTCCGTGGAACAGATGAAAAGCAGGCAGAACACGGCTTCCAAAGCGATTCCGGCCATGAAAAAGGAGGGAAAGGATCCCTCTCTGCTGATGACGGAGATGAAGCAGCTTTCCGAAGAAATCAAAAAACTGGACGGGCAGGTAGCGGAGCTGGAGGAAGAAATTCGATCCACGCTGTTGTTCGTTCCCAACACGCCCAGTCCGGCGGTACCCGTGGGGCCTGATGACAGGGCCAATGTGGAAATCCGCAGGTGGGGAGAGCCTCGAAGCGCTTCCTTTGAGCAGAAGGCCCATTGGGATGTGGGGCAGGAGCTGGATATTCTGGATTTTGAGCGGGCGGCAAAGATCACCGGCGCCCGGTTTACCGTGTATAAGGGCTTGGGAGCCCGGCTGGAGAGATCTGTCCTGAACTTTATGCTGGACCTGCACACGGGGGAGCACGGCTATACGGAGATTTTACCCCCCTTTATGGTCAACCGGGAGGCCATGACCGGCACGGGGCAGCTGCCAAAGTTTGAAGACGATATGTTTCTGGTTCCTGCCAAGGACTTCTTCCTGGTCCCTACAGCGGAGGTACCGGTGACCAATCTGCGGATGAACGAAATCCTTGAGGAAGCGGAGCTCCCCGTCTGCTACACGGCGTACACCCCCTGCTTCCGCAAGGAGGCAGGCTCTGCGGGCCGGGATACCCGGGGGTTGATCCGGCAGCATCAGTTTAACAAGGTCGAGCTGGTGAAGCTGGTTCGGCCGGACACCTCGTACGAAGAGCTGGAATCCCTGCTGCTGGCAGCGGAGGAGGTGCTGAAGCGGCTGGAGCTCCCCTACCGGGTGGTGCAGCTGTCTACCGGCGATCTGGGCTTTTCTTCGGCCATGACTTACGATATCGAGGTGTGGATGCCCAGCTATAATCGCTATGTGGAGATTTCCTCCTGCAGCAACTTCGAAGACTACCAGGCCCGAAGAGGCGGTATCCGCTTCCGTCCGGAATCCAAGGGAAAACCGGAATTTGTCCACACGCTCAACGGCTCCGGCCTGGCGGTGGGGCGGACGGTAGCGGCCATTCTGGAAAACTACCAGCAGGAGGACGGCTCGGTGATCGTGCCGGAGGTGCT
>JBGYKY010000142.1:0-4011 GCA_041836105.1 Bacillota bacterium
AGGGAGAATCATCGGCCGCCGCATACGGCTGCGACCTGACCTATGACTACGTAAAGATCAACGGTTCCTACCGCTCGTAAAAAGGAGGCCCCTATGAAAATCGGCAAAGACGTCAGCGCGCAGATCCTTATTGAGGCCCTGCCCTACATCCAAAGGTTTAACAACAAGATCATCGTGGTCAAATACGGGGGCAACGCCATGGTGGACGAAACCCTGAAAATGGCCGTTATGCGGGATCTGGTGCTTCTCAGCATCGTGGGCATCCGAGTGGTTATGGTTCATGGCGGCGGCCCGGAAATTGATCAGATGATGCGCCGGCTCTCGCTGCAGCCCCGGTTTATTGACGGCCTGCGGTATACCGACGCCGACACTGCCGAGGTGGTACAGATGATCCTGGCCGGAAAGGTCAACAAGCAGCTGGTATCCCTGATTCACCAAAACGGAGGAAAGGGCATCGGTCTCTGCGGCACTGACGGCGATATTTTCCAGATGGAAAAGCTGGATTCCCAGGCCGACCTGGGCTATGTGGGAAACATCAGCAAGGTGAACGTTCAGCCCATTACCATGGCCCTGGAGAACGGATACATCCCCATTATCGCCACTGTGGGCACGGATGAAACGGGGCAGGTATACAACGTCAACGCCGACACGGCGGCTGCAGAAATCGCCGGGGCCCTGAGAGCAGAAAAACTGATTACCCTGACGGATACCCCGGGGCTGCTGCGGGAGCGGGAAAACAACGATTCCCTGATCAGCGAGGTCAACATTGCCGAAATCCCCGGACTGATCGCTGAGGGTGTTATTATGGGCGGGATGATCCCCAAGGTGGAAAGCTGCGTGGAAGCGATCCTGCAGGGAGTTCGGGAAGCGGTCATCATCGACGGCCGGGTCCAGCACGCCATCCTGATCGAGCTGTTTTCCGACGCAGGCATCGGGACCCTGTTTTATAAAAGTGAAGAAATCCGATAAGCGGCCGGACGCTGCCGACGCACCGGCGGGCAGCCCGGCGAACCGGAAGGAAGGAGCCCCCTATGGACTGTTTAACGCTTAAGGAAATGGACGCCCAATACATTGCCGGCACGTATAAGCGCAGCGATCTCTGCCTAAAACGGGGCAGAGGCGCCATTGGCACGACCTTCGACGGACGAGAGGTGATAGATTTTTCATCCGGCATCGGGGTCAATGCGCTGGGGTATTCGGACCCGGGGTGGGTGGACGCTATCACTCGTCAGGCCGGGGTGCTTCAGCATACCTCCAACCTGTACTATACGGAGCCGGCGGTGGAGCTGGCCCGGCTTTTGATCGAAAAGACGGGGATGAGCAAGGTGTTTTTCGCCAATTCCGGCGCTGAGGCCAACGAGGGCGCCATCAAAGCCGCTCGAAAGTACAGCAGCGACCGGCACGGGCCGGGCCGCTACACCATACTGACCCTGCGGAACTCTTTTCACGGCAGGACGATGGCGGCTCTGACGGCTACGGGGCAGGAGCAGTATCACCGGCACTTCCACCCGTTTTCCCAGGGCTTCGCTTACGGAGAAGCCAACGATCTGACGGATGTGGCACCCCGACTGACCCCGGATGTCTGCGCCGTTCTTATCGAACTGATCCAGGGAGAAGGGGGCGTCAACACCCTGGACAAGGCCTTTGTACAGGGGCTGGACGCCCTGTGCCGGGAAAAGGATATCCTGCTGATGGTGGACGAGGTTCAGACGGGCATCGGTCGAACCGGCACCTTTTTTGCCTATGAGCAGTATGGCGTCCGGCCGGATGTGGTCACGGCGGCCAAGGGCCTGGGAGGCGGTCTTCCCATTGGCGCCATCCTCTTTTCCGAGAGGACGGCGGATACCCTGAGCTTTGGCGACCATGGAACCACCTTCGGCGGCAACCCGGTAGTTTGCGCCGGTGGGGCTTATATCGTCCGCACCATGGATGAGTCGTTTCTCCGCCGGGTTACCGAAAAGGGAGAGAGGATCCGGCAGATGCTGAAGGAGATCCCGGAGGTGCTCGAAATCAGCGGGTTGGGACTAATGCTAGGATTCCGTTGCCAAAGCCGTCCCTCTGCCGATATCGCGGCAGCGTGCCTGGAATCGGGACTCATCGTTCTGACCGCCAAGGACAAGGTTCGGCTACTGCCGCCCCTGAACATTTCTGATCGGGAGCTGGAAAAAGGGATGGGGATACTAAAAGAAGTTTTACTCTCCCGGTAATTTATGGTATAATCGTGACCGGCGAAGCGTGAGCGCCGGTGTAAATGAAGGAGAAGAAAGAAGAATGGGCGGCGTGACCGCAAAGGAAAGCGTAGAAGAAAACGAAGCGGCGAAGGTATCCGGAGCACCTGGTATGCCGGAGGCTGCAGGAGATCGGGCCCGGGAATACCTCTGGTGGATCGTTCTGCTCGCCGCAGTCACAGCGAAATTTACCGTATTTTATCGATTGGTGCAGGTTACATCCTATCTGCCGGTGGTGGTAGGCGTGTCCTGCTTGATCAATTTTTTGATCCTTACCGGCTTCCGGCGCCGCTGGGTCGCCCTGGCGCTTTACGGGGTGCTGTCCCTGATCCTTTTTGCTGATGTGACATATTTCAGCTTTTTTAATCGGTATCTGTCCTGGCAGATGATCGGCGCCGCCGAGGTGGTGGACGATATCGGGGCCAGCATCCGCCAGGTGATGCGACCCGTCAATTTTCTCATGCTTGCCGATGCCGCGCTGATGGCGGTGCTCCTGATTGCCGGGCGCATTACCGCTGTGCGGCTTTATCGTCCGGGGCTTCGACGTAGAGGGGCGGCCCTGGCGGCAGCCGTTCTGATCCTGACGCTGCCTCTGATGGCCCAGGCCACGGAGCTTCGGCTCCTTACCTCCCTGAGCAATCAGGAGTTTTACTCCTTCCGTATCAAGGATACGGCCGATGCGCTCCTGGGCAACGGATCCGACGCCAACGTCAGCCTTTCCTTCCGCTACGACCGGCAGAAGGACGGACCGCTTTTCGGAGCGGCCCAGGGGCGGAACCTGATCGTCATCCAGCTGGAATCCTTCCAGAATTTCGTGATCCGGCGGGAGTACAACGGGCAGGAGCTGACGCCGGTGCTTAACGGCCTGATTGAAGGAAACTCCCTCTACTTCGATAACTATTATCAGCAGATCGGCAGCGGCAATACCTCCGATGCCGAGTTTGCCACCAACAATTCCATCCTGGGTTCCATGAAGAGCTACACGACCAAGCTGTATCCCCGCAATACCTTCCGGGGACTCCCTGTGCTTTTGAAGGAGAAGGGATACGCTACGGTGGTATATCACGCCCACGAGTCCAGGGACTTTTGGAACCGGGCGGCCTTTTACCCACAGGGAGGCTTCGATACCTTTTACGGCGGCATACGAGGCGCCGGAGGAGACGGAAACGGCAGCTTTGAGATGACGGAATGGATGGGCTGGGGATTGACGGACAGCGAATTCTTCCGGCAGGTCATCCCCTATATGGAGGAGGAAAAACAGCCCTTTTACGCCTTTATCATCACGCTCTCCAACCATCACCCCTATGAAATGCTGGAGCACTACCGGTTCATCGAGTTGCTACCGGAGCATCGGGGTACCTTAGCCGGCAATTATCTGAACAGCGTGGCCTATACCGATTACGCTGTCGGCGTATTCCTGGAAGAGCTAAAAAAAGCAGGGCTCTATGAAAACTCGGTGATCGCCCTGTACGGAGACCATCTGGGACTGGTCAAAAGCGAGGAGACCAATCGGGTATTGAGGGATGTCCTGGGCAAGGAATACGACTTTGAAGAAGCCCTGCGCATCCCCCTGATCATCCATATACCGGAGAGCGGGCCGCAGATCCGCCGAACCGTTTCGACGGCCGGCGGACAGCTGGATTTCCTGCCCACCATGGCTTCTCTCATGGGCTTCGAGCAGTTGGATACCCTGTACCTGGGGCAGAACCTGCTGACGGCCCGGGAAGGCTTTGTGGCGGAGCAGACTCATATGGTCAAGGGCTCCTTTTTCCTCGATGATATC
>JBGYKY010000143.1:0-8438 GCA_041836105.1 Bacillota bacterium
CTCACCGGAATGACCCTGGCCCCCAGCAGCTTCATCCGGGCTACATTAGGCGCCTGCTTGGCGATATCTACCTCCCCCATGTGAATTTCACACTCCAGCCCGAAGAAGGCGGCCGCCGTGGCCAGCGCCACACCGTGCTGGCCGGCTCCGGTTTCGGCGATTAGCTTCTTTTTGCCCATATATTTGGCCAGGAGCCCTTCGCCCATACAGTGATTCAGCTTGTGCGCGCCGGTATGGTTCAGGTCTTCCCGCTTCAGATAAATCTGAGTGGTCCCCAGGCTCTGGGAAAGCCGCTCGCAGTGATAGACCGGCGTGGGACGGCCCTGAAATTCTCGCCGGATCCGCCGAAGCTCGCTGATAAACCTGGCGGAATGACAAATGGTCTGATATGCCCGGTCTACCTCCTGAAACACCGGGACCAGCTCCGGCGGCAGGTAAGCCCCGCCAAATTCACCGAAATAGCCGTCCTTATCGGGGTAGGTCTTTAAATAATTGGTAAAATCCGTCACGCCTGCCGTTTTCCTGTCCGTTTTTTTGCTCACGCTATTCTCCTTTTCTTTCCAGCTCACCTTCCAGGTGAAAGGTCCGCCCCCGTGCGATCCGCACCGGGACGATGCTTCCCGCCAGCTCCGGAGATCCTCGGAAATGGACGGTTTTAAAGCCCTCTGTTTTGCCCGTCAGCATATCCTCTTCCGTTTTGCTGCTTCCATCCACCAGCACCGGTAGCACCCGGCCCTCCAGCACCCTGTTCTTTTCCAAAGAAATCCGGTTCAGCTGATCCACCAGCAGATTAAACCGCCGGTGCTTCACCTCCTCCGGCACCTGGTCCGGATAATGCTCCGCCGGCGTCCCCTTTCGAACCGAATACAGGAAGGTAAAGGCCGAGTCGAAGGCAGCCTCCCGGACAAGGCTCAGGGTTTCCTGAAAGTCTTCCTCCGTTTCTCCCGGGAACCCTACGATGATATCGGTGGTAATGGCCAGATCCGGCCGGACCTCCCGGAACCTCCGGAGCAGCTCCAGGTACTGGTCCCTGGTATATCTTCGGTTCATCCGCGCCAGGGTCCGGTCGCTGCCCGCCTGGACAGGCAGGTGCAGGTGGCCGCACAAGCTTTTACAGCTCCCGTAAGCCCGGATCAGCTCCTCCGAAACATCCTTGGGATGAGAGGTCATAAAGCGGATCCTCTCCAGGCCCTCAACAGCGTCCAGCCGTCTGATCAGACCGGCAAAGTCCACATCTCCCCGGTAGGAGTTGACGTTTTGTCCCAAAAGGGTGACCTCCCGCACTCCGTCACGCACCAAGGCTCGAACCTCCTGAAGGATATCCTCTGCCCGGCGGCTTCTCTCCCGGCCTCGGGTAACGGGAACGATGCAGTAGGTGCAAAAATTATCGCATCCGAACATGATGCTGACCAGAGCCTTGTGAGGAAACTGCCGCTTCGCCGGCAGCCCTTCCACGATCTCGCCCGCCTCCGCCCAAACGTCAATCCTCTTTTCTCTTTCCCTTCGGACCGATTCCAGCAGCTTCGGAAATTCGTGGAGATTATGGGTTCCGAAAATAATGTCCACCCAAGGGTATTTTTCTTTGACGGTGTCGATGATATGCTGCTGCTGCATCATGCACCCGCAGATGCAAACAATAAAATCCGGATTTTTTTCCTTGATTTTTTTAAGCTGCCCCAGGGTGCCGAAAAAGCGTTTATCGGCATTTTCACGGACGCTGCAGGTGTTAATAATGGCCACGTCGGCATTTCCCTTTTCCTCTTCTGTCCGGTAACCCATACCGTTCAAAAGCCCGGCCAGGGTCTCCGAATCGTGTTCGTTCATGGCACAGCCAAAGGTTTGGATATGGAAGGTTTTTTCCCGTTTATCGCCGCAGGCGCTGCCGGGATTTGCGTAGTGACTGGGATTGTTCATGCTTCTGTTCTCCGGATGGCTCTAAGGATCACCGGCCCTGCCCCTTCGGCGGGTCGTCGGTTCAGACGGATTCGTGCTTCCGCTCCCGGCCCATCAGCACCTCCACCGCTTCTCCTGCGCCGATCTGCTCCTTTATCACCCGGTAGATGCATTCGGTGATGGGCATCTCCACGCCCACCTGCCGAGCCAGCTGGTAGGCAGCTTCCGCGGTATACATTCCCTCCACCACCATGCCGATCTGTCGGACCGCCTCCGAGGGGGGCATTCCCTGGCCGATCATCATGCCGCAGCGCCGGTTCCTGCTGTGCGGGCTGGTACAGGTGACGATCAGGTCGCCGATACCGGCTAAGCCGGCAAAGGTGGGCACCTGTGCGCCCAGCCGAAGCCCCAGCCGGGAGATTTCCGCAATGCCCCGGGTCATCATGGCAGCTTTGGCATTGTCCCCAAAGCCCATGCCATCGGAGATGCCGGCACCCAGCGCAATGATATTTTTCAGTGCGCCTCCCAGTTCTACACCCAGCACGTCATGATTGGTATAGACCCGAAAGCGATCGGTCATAAACACATCCTGAATGCACTCGGCATGCTTTATGTCTCTGGAAGCCACCGCCACGGTAGTAGGCAGCATCTGACCGACCTCCTCCGCATGGGAAGGGCCGGACAACACGACATAAGGAATATCCGGCGCCAGCTCTCCGGCGATCTGCGACATGGTTCGCAGGGTCTTCTGCTCGATGCCCTTGGCCACGTTGACCAGGATTATCTCTTCACTCAGGAAGGGAAGGGCATTGGCCAGGGCAGGGCGGAAATGCTGGGCCGGAGCGGAAAACAGGGCGACCTCGATCCCCTTGAGCGCCTCCTTCGCCTCAGCACAGATCACCACATTGTCGTGGAGCTGGACTCCCGGTAAAAAAGCCCTGTTTTCCCGACAGGCCTCCATGGAGGCCAGATGCGCCGGATCAATATCCCAAAGGGCCACCCGATGCCCCTTGTAGGCCAGCGTGTTGGCCAAAGCCGTCCCCCAGCTCCCGGCCCCAATTACGCCGATTCTTTTCATGTCCTGTCCTCCGAAGCGTTTTTGCTTTTTCCAAACCGGAGAGGCGGCTCCTCCCCCCTGATCAGCCGGGCAATATTGCCCCGATGAGTATACAGAATGATCGCGCCCATCACCAGCGTCCAACGGATGCTGGATGGGTCAATGAAATAGGCTGCCGGGGGCATCAGCACCGCTACCGCCACCGATCCGACAGATACCCGGCGGGCCGCCAGCACAGCGAGAACAACGATGCCCAGCCCCAGGAATCCCAGACGGGGGTCCAGCGCCACCGCCACCCCGAAAGCCGTGGCCACGCCCTTGCCGCCTTTGAACCGAAACAGCGCCGGCCAAATGTGACCGGCAAAGGCAAGAAAGCCGCAAAGGGCAGCCAGTGCTTCTCCGCCGACAGCCCGGCCCAGGCAAACCGCGGCCACCCCTTTTCCGATATCCACCAGCAGCGTCAGTACGGCAGCCTTTTTCCCCAGGACCCGAAGAGTGTTGGTCGTTCCCGCATTGCCGCTCCCCTCTTTTTTGATGTCGACGCCAGCCAGCCTCCCCAGGATGATGGACGGAGAAATATTTCCCAGCAGATATGCCGCGATCATCGCTCCGATCCAGGTTTCGTCAATCATTCTCCCGGCCTCCTTTTTCCCTGAACACGAACTTGATGGAAGTGCCTTCAAAGCCGAAGGCGCTGCGGATCCTGTTTTCCAGATATCTGGCGTAGGAAAAGTGCATCAGCTCCCGCTTGTTGATCTGAAAAGAGAACAGCGGCGGCTTGACTCCCACTTGAGTGACATAATAGATCTTCAGGTGTTTCCCCTTGTCCGAGGGCGTTGGGTTCATCATCACCGCATCGATGATCAGACTGTTGAGCCGCCCGGTGGGAATCCGCATGGCACGCTTTTCCGCCGCCGATTTAGCCAGATCCAACACGTTTTGGAGCCGCTGGCCGGTCAACACGGAAATAAAGACGGAAGGGGCATAGGCCATAAAGGCCAGCTCCTTTTCCAACTCCTTTCTGAAATCCCGCATGGTGTTGGTATCCTTTTCGATCAGATCCCACTTGTTGACCACCACCACGATCCCCTTGCCCGCCTCGTGGGCCAGGCCAGCGATTTTTTTATCCTGCTCTGTAACGCCATCGGCGGCGTCTATCATCAATAAGCAGACGTCGCTTCGCTCAATAGCGGCAATGGCCCGGATAACGCTGAATCGCTCCAGATCCTCGTGAATCCTGTTCTTTCGCCGAATGCCGGCGGTATCAATGAGCACGTAGCGATCCTCGCCCTGCCGGAAGGGAGTATCGATGGAATCCCGGGTAGTCCCCGCAATATCGGAAACAATGACCCGGTTTTCTCCCAGAATGGCATTAACCAGTGAAGACTTGCCTACGTTAGGCTTGCCGATAACGGCGATTTTTACGGCATCCTCATCCTCTCCTTCATCGGCCGGAGAAAAATTCTCCACGATCCGATCCAGGATATCGCCGAAGTTCAGCATATTGGCCGCAGAAACGGGAATGGGCTCTCCCAGTCCCAGCTCGTAAAAGTCATAAAAGCTGTCGGGCAGCTTTGCGGTGTCAATTTTGTTGACCAGAAGCAGGACGGTCTTTCCCGTTCGAAGCAGCATGGAGGCGACCTCCCGATCGGACGCGGTCAGCCCGTCCTTGCCATCCACCATAAACACGATAACATCGGCTGTATCCATGGCGATCTCTGCCTGCGCCCGCATCTGAGAAAGGATAACGTCCTTGGAGTCAGGCTCGATGCCGCCGGTGTCAATCAGCCCGAAGCTCCTCCCCCGCCACTCTGCCTCCGCATAAATCCGATCCCGGGTCACTCCCGGCGTGTCTTCCACGATGGATACCCGCCGCCCCACCAGCTTATTAAAAAAAGTGGATTTCCCTACATTGGGCCTGCCGACTACGGCAACCATCGGTTTACTCATCAAAAATGCCCCCCTGCAAATTCTTCCGGGTCAAAGGCCTTCAGATCGTCGACCCCCTCTCCGACGCCGATGAATTTTACCGCCATGTCAAACTCGTCGGCAACGGTGATCACAATCCCGCCCTTGGCCGTGCCGTCCAGCTTGGTCAGCACGATACCCGTCAGCTCGGCAATCTCTCCAAACTCCCTGGCCTGGGAGACCGCATTTTTGCCGGTAGTGGCGTCCAGCACCAGCAACGTTTCCCGAAAGGCCTCCGGGAACTCCCGATCGATGATTTTATTCATCTTTTCCAGCTCGGCCATCAGGTTCTTCTTGTTTTGCAGCCGACCGGCGGTATCGCAGATCAGCACCTGCGTGCCCCTGGCCCTGGCGGACTGAATAGCGTCATAAATGACTGCTGACGGGTCGGCGCCCTCCTGATGACGGATCACCGCCACTCCGGCCCGCTTGCCCCAGGCCTCCAGCTGCTCGCCGGCGGCAGCGCGGAAGGTGTCCGCCGCTGCCATCAGCACGGAACGCCCTTCCTGTCGATACCGATGCGCCAGCTTACCGATGGAGGTCGTCTTTCCCCCGCCGTTGACGCCGATGACCAGGATCACCAGCGGAAAGGCGTCAGGCAATCGGTGCCGGTCGCCCTTATCCAGCAGGCCGGCGATAATAGCCTGGAGTCTTTTTTTTACGTCTTCCGGTTTATAAATATATTGCTTTCGGATATCCTCTCTCAGCTGGCCCACGATGCGCATGGTGGTGTCCATGCCGATGTCGGAGGTGATCAGGATCTCCTCCAGCTCCTCCATCATCTCCTCATCCACCGCAGGCCGGTTCAGGATGACGTCGCCTATCCGCTGAGACAAATTTCCGAAAAATGATTTTTTCTGAAAAAAAGCCATTTTTCTCCCCTTTTAAATATATCCTTAATACAAAGTTACATTTCTATCTTATCTCCCAGCTTTAAGGATATCACTTTAGATATACCCTGTTCCGGCATGGTTACACCATACAAAACATCGGCGTGCTCCATGGTGGCCTTCTGGTGGGTGACCAGGGCGAACTGTACGTCCCGATAGTGCCTCAGGTATCCGGCAAATCGGTCGATATTCGCGTCGTCCAACGCCGCTTCCACCTCATCCAAAATGCAGAAGGGGGTGGGCTTGGCTTTGAGAACGGCGAACATGAGTGCGATGGCGGTCATGGTTTTTTCTCCGCCGGACAGCAGGTTCAGATTCTGCAGCTTTTTCCCCGGAGGCTGCGCTATGATCTCGATGCCTGACTCCAGGGGGCGGCTTTCATCCTCCAGCAGCAGCTGGGCCTGCCCGCCGCCGAACAGCTCCCGAAAGACAGACTCAAAGTTCTCCACCACCTGGTCGAAGCTTTCCCTGAACCGGGCTCGAATGATCCGGTCCATATCGGCGATGATCTTCTTTAGCCCGTCCACCGCCTCCAGGATATCGCTCCGCTGCTCCGTCAGGAAGTCCCATCGCTCCTTTACCGTTTCATACTCGCGGATAGCGCCTACGTTGATGTCGCCCAGAGCCTTTATTTTTCCCTTGATCTCCCGACTTTCCCGGAGGGCCGCATTCAGGTTGAATTCCTTTTTTCGGAATTCCAATGCCTTGATATAGGTGATCTCGTACTCCTCCCACAGCCGTTCTTTATAGGATGCCAGCAGCGTATCATTTTTCGCCTGACGGATCTCCAGATCATATTTCTTGGCCTGCAGCGAGCCCAGCTCCTCATCCAGCTCGCTGCGCCGCTGATACCTCTGATTCATCGAAGCGGTCAGGGAGACCCGCTCTTCTATCAGCTCCTGCTGATACGCTTCCAGGCTTTCCTTTTCCGCTTCCTTTTCCGCCGCCGCGTCCTCCGCTCGGACATCCCCGCCGCTGAGGCGCTCCTGCTCCGCCCGCAGCCCCGCCAGGGCTTCCGCCTTGATCCCCTGCTGCCGTTCCAGCTCTTCCGCCGTTTCCCGGATTCGGCGGCCGATTTCCTGCACGCTTCTCTTTTCGCTTTCCAAGGCCTGCAGCCGCAGCCGCGCTTGAACGATATCCTTTTCGCTTTCTTTCAGCTGCTCCCGCCGCTGATCCAGTCCCTCCATTGAGGCTTCGATGCCTGTCTCCAGCTGCCGGGCTTCCTCCCGGAGGCCGGCGATCTCCCGGTCGCATATTTCCATGAGCCGCTGCATTTCTTCCATTTCCGCTTGCAGCTCTTCGTACTCCCGGAGCCGCTTGCACCTGGTTTCCTCCAGGCCCTCCAGCCGCTCCTGCAGTCCCCTGGCTTCATTGCTCTTTTGCAGCAGGGTCAGCTCGATTTCCCGCAGGCGGGCGCCCTGCTCCTCCAGGGCCGCGCCATGGCTTGCCAGGGCAGCCCGCAGCCCTGTCAGCCTTTCTGTGTCCCGGGCCTGTTCCTTTTCCTTTTCTCCCAGCAGGGCTGAAAGGGCGGTAATCTCCGCTTTGCGTTCCAGGAGGCTGGCCGTCTTGTATCTGGTTGCGCCGCCGGTAATAGCTCCGCCCGTATTGATGATTTCTCCTTCCAGGGTGACGAAGCGATATCCTCCCTGGGTTCTTCGGGACAGCCGGATGGCGTTGTCCAGCTGGTCTACCAGAATCACTCTCCCCAGCAAATACTCCATGACCGACTGATAGCGGCTGTCAAATTCGATGCATTCAACAGCATAGCCCAAAAATCCTGTGCCCTCCGACAGGGCCTTGTCCTTCTTGACGGGCTGGGCTTTCATGGATCGAACCGGCAGGAAGGTCAGCCGACCGCTCCTGGAGGATTTCAGCAGTTCAATAGCTCTTCTGGCACTCTGATCATCTTCGCAGATGATATTCTGCATGCCGGCTCCCAGCCCCGTCTCAATGGCCGTTTCATAGCCGTCGGGAACCCGAATCAGCTCTCCTGCCACACCGTGGATGCCGGGAAGCCCGGATTTCATGATGGTCCTGACGCCCCCATGGTATCCTTCGTAATTGCTCTCCATTTCTTCGATGGCCCTCTTACGGGCCGCGGCCTGCCCGATTTCCAGCCTCAGCTTCTCCAGCCGCGCTCCCAAGAGCTCTGCTTCTCTGCGCTCCCGCGCCTCCCTCTCCCGCAGGGTCGAAAGCTCCTGCCGCTGCCGGTCCAACTGCCGGATCATCGCCTCTGCCTCCTGAGAAACCCGTCGATGCTCCTCCGCCAGCTCCCGGCCGCCGCTGGCTTCCGTTTCCCGTTGGATATTCAGCGCTGCCTCCCGCCTTTTCAAGGCGTCGCAGAGGTTCTCCAGACTTTTTCCCTCGGCCTCCTTTACGGCTATCTGATGATGGAGCCGGTACAGCTCGTTTTTCTGCTGCTCCGCCTGTGCACTTTCTTCGTCAAGCTGCCGAGCCGCTTCTTCCTGTTTCAGCACCTGGGCTTCCAGCTGCTCTCCGGCCGCCCGAACCTCTTCTTCTCTATCGGCAGCTTGTTCCTCCAGAGCGGACAGGCTCCTCTCTTCCTTTTCCCGTTTTTCCTGAAGCTGCCGGAGCTCTTCCTCCAATCGCTGCTGATCCCTTTCCAGGGC
>JBGYKY010000144.1:0-10832 GCA_041836105.1 Bacillota bacterium
GGGCCGGACATTATTTCCCGGGGCTTTGTGTACGTCCGGGAAAACGAAGACCTGATTGAGGAAGCACGGATCGTAGCAGTTCGAGCTCTGGAAAAGTGCATGGAAGACAATGCCCAGGAGTGGAATGCCATGAAGTCGGCGGTTCGAGACGGCCTGCGAAGCTTTATTTACGAGAAAACCAAGAGAAGTCCGGTGATCCTGCCCATCTTTATGGAGGTGTAGGACAGGCGCGTTCCCTGCGCCGATGGGTCCGGGCGGAGGCTGCGCCGGAAGCGGCTCCGGGGAAGGAGACTGCCGGAAACGCGGCGCAACGGCAAAGAAAGGAAAGACAGGACAATGACAAACGTGTACGATGCGGCTCACGGACTGGCCAAGGCCATTAAGGAGTCAGAGGAATACAAGCAGTACAATGAGATCAAGCAGGTGGTATCCGGCAATGAGGATCTGACCGCCATGCTCAACGATTTTCAGGCCAAGCAGTTTGAGATCCAGACCAAACAGATGATGGGAGAAGAGATCGGTCAGGAAATGCTGGAGCAGATCCAGACCCTGTACGGCATTATGATGCAAAACCCTACAGCGGCCCAATATCTTCAGTCAGAGATCCGTTTTTCTCTCATGATGAACGATATCTATAAAATTTTAGGAGAAGTGATCAGCCTTGGAAGCCCGCAGCCTGCCCAATAAACCCCAAAGACCGGCCGTGAAGACGCCCGAGGAGCTCCTGGCCATTCTAAAAGCCTCTGCCATGGGAGACCTGTGCTTCCGCCACCTGCTGGGATACATACGGGTGGGCATGACGGAGGTCCAAGTCGCCGATGAGATTTATCGGGTATTGATGAGCCTGGGGGCCCAAGGCCTGGCCTTTGACACCATATGCGTGACCGGCTCTCATTCCTGTGAGCCTCACGGCGTACCCTCGGAGCGGAAAATCTGCGAGGGGGATTTTGTGACCCTGGACTTTGGTGCCGTGGTGGACGGATACTGCGGCGATATGACACGGACGGTGGTCATGGGACGGGCCAGCGAGGAACAGAGGCAGATCTATCAGCTGGTGCTGAATGCCCAGCTGGCCGCCCTGGCAACGGTCCGGGCCGGCGTCCCCTGCGCCCGGGTGGACCAAGCTGCCCGTCAGATGATCGAGGAGGCCGGATATGGGGAATACTTTATTCACGGTACCGGCCACGGCGTGGGCCGGGAGGTTCACGAAGCGCCCACCCTTAACCGAAAGAGCGAAGAGATGCTGGAAGCCGGAATGCCGGTTACAGTAGAGCCGGGCATCTACCTGCCGGACCGTTTCGGGGTACGAATTGAGGACTTGGCAATAGTCACGGAATTTGGTATAATAAATACCGTACATTCCCCAAAAGACCTGATCGTTCTGTAGGCGGGCTGCTGGCCGTCCCGCCGGAGGCGATACGCTAAATGAGATAGGAGAAAACCTCAATGATTTATGCAAGCGACTTCAGAAAAGGCATTACCTTTGACCTGAACGGAGAGCCCCATGTGGTGCTGGACTTTCAGCACGTCAAGCCCGGAAAGGGCGCGGCCTTTGTCCGAACCAAATACCGAAACATCCTGACGGGAGCTACCCGAGAGGAAGCCTTCAATCCCAACGACAAATTCCCTAAGGCACACATCGAGACCCGCACCATGCAGTACCTGTATTCCGACGGAGAGCTGTACTACTTCATGGATCAGGAAAATTACGAGCAGGTGCCGCTGATGGCGGAGCAGGTGGAGGACGCCATTCAGTACCTCCGGGAAAACGATGAGGCGACCATTAAGTTTTACAAGGGGAACGCCTTTCTGGTGGAGGCTCCCAACTTCGTTTATCTGAAGGTAATAGAGACCGAACCGGGGGTCAAGGGGGATACCGCGACCAACGTGACCAAGGCCGCCACCGTGGAAACCGGCGCCGTCGTCCAGGTGCCTATCTTCATCGAAGAGGGGGAGGTTATTCAGATCGATACCAGAAGCGGAGAGTACCTGGGCCGGGCGAAATAGCTCCGGCGTTGAATAAGAGCGTATGGGAAGGGGCGTGAAAACGTCCCTTTTGAAAATAAAGACACCATACTAAAATCGAGGAAGAAATGGGAAAACAGAAAAAAATAAACAGAAAAGGTAAGGCAATATTTATCCTTATTCTTTTGGTGCTGCTGAGCCTCCTCGGCGCGCGCATGGCCCTGAATCGATCGGCTCAGCCCTTTGATCCGTCGGACACCGACACTCGGACCGTCTCCATTGCGATGGGCTCCGGAGTCTCCGCTATCGCCAGCCAGCTGGAGGAAGAGGGGATCATCGGAAATGCGGGCGTCTTCCGATTAATATCCAAAATCACCGGCAACGACGGTGCGTATAAAGCGGGCGTCTATGCGCTGTCTCCCTCCATGAGTGCTTACGAGATTATGGACGCCATGAAGTCCGGCGTATCCGTGGGAAGCCGGGTGACCATCCCGGAGGGGCTCACGGTGGAGCAAACGGCGGAGCTTCTGGCGCAGAAGGGGATCGTCGATAAAGAAGCCTTTTTACAGGAGGTGGAGACGGGAGCCTTCTCGCAGGCATTTGTTGCGGAGCTTCCGGCGGGCGCCGACCGATTGGAGGGATTCCTTTTTCCGGAGACCTATGAAATCCCGTTGGATGCCACCCCCCATCAGGTGGTACAGATCCTGTTGAACCAGTTTGACAAGGTATTTACGCAGGAATACCGGGAGAGAGCGGAGGAGCTGGGGATTACCGTCAGAGAAGCGGTCATCGTGGCCTCTTTAGTAGAACGGGAGGCTGCCGTAGCAGAGGACCGGCCCCTGGTGGCCAGCGTGGTTTATAACCGACTGGAAGAACCCATGGCCCTCCAGTTCTGTTCAACGGTCCAGTATATTTTAGGAGATCCCAAGGCTCGCCTCACCGATGCGGATACCCGGATCCCGTCCCCTTATAACACATATCTTCATCAGGGGCTGCCGCCGGGGCCCATTTGCTCTCCCGGCGCGGATGCTATCCGGGCGGCTCTGTATCCTGCGGACACGGATTACTTGTATTTTGTAGTGGATCCCAACGGAGCCCGCACTCATCAGTTTGCGGAAACCTACGAGGAATTTCTGATTTATAAAAAGCAGTACACCGATTCCCTGTAGAGCGGACGCAATGGAAAATGAAGGGATGCTATGATCAACCAAGAGGCTGCGGCCTATCTGGATTCTCTGTATCGGCCGCCCAGCCCGGAGCTGGCGGCGCTGCGGGAATCGGCAGAGGCGCGGAGGGTGCCCGTTATCCTGCGGGATACGGAAGCGCTGCTGCTGAACCTGCTTCGGGTCAGGGCGCCGGAAAACATTCTGGAAATCGGTACGGCGGTGGGCTATTCCGCCTGCTGCTTTGCCGTCGCCTGTCCCCAGGCCCGGATATGGACTGTGGAGTATCGGGAGCAGATGGCCTGGGAAGCGGAGAAAAACATCGAGGCCCTGGGTCTGTCTCATCGGATCCGGGTTCTTTTCGGGGATGCCCGGCAGGTTTTGAGCGCTTGGGATACCGACCTCAAAATCGACTTTGCGTTTATTGACGGAGGCAAAAGCCATTACGGCGAATTTTTTGAACAGCTGCTGCCCCTGTGCCGCCTAGGCGCTGTCATCGCCTCGGATAATATCCTGCTTCGGGGTAAGACCCTGTCTGACAGGTATGATCCCCGGGGGAGAGCGAAAACGACCATTCGGAATATGCGAGGATATTTGGAGATGCTGAGCGGGCGGACCGATGTGTCCACGGCCTTTCTGCCGGTGGGTGACGGGCTGGCCATCACTGTTGCGCAAGGATCAGACCATCATGAAAAAGATTGAATTGCTGGCGCCGGCCGGCGATTTGGAAAAATTAAAGGCGGCGGTAGATTATGGCGCCGATGCCGTTTATTTCGGGGGAGAGCAATTTTCTCTGAGAGCCGGAGCCGGCAATATGACCCCGGAGGAGATGAGGGAGGGGGTGGATTTTTGCCACCGGCGAAACAAAAAAGCCTATCTGGCCATGAACATTTTCGCCCATAACCGAGACATCGCCGGGCTTCGAAGCTATGTGAACCTCATTGGGGACATCCCCTTCGATGCCTTTATCGTCTCCGATCCGGGTGTGATGGCAGTGCTGCGGGGAGCCTTTCCGAATCGGGAGCTTCACCTGAGCACGCAGGCGAATCTGACCAACGGGGAAGCGGCTCTTTTCTGGTATCGCCAGGGGATCCGGCGGATCGTGCTGGCTCGGGAGCTGAGTCTCCGGGAAATCCGGGAGCTTCGGGAAGGTCTGCCGCCGGATATGGATCTGGAGGCCTTTGTCCAGGGAGCTATGTGTATTTCCTATTCCGGGCGCTGCCTGCTGAGCAATTTTATGGCCCATAGGGATGCCAACCGGGGGGCCTGTGCGCACCCCTGCCGCTGGAAATATCATCTGGTGGAGGAGCAGCGTCCCGGGGAATATTATCCGGTGGAGGAGGATGAACGGGGAACCTATATTATGAACTCCCGGGATCTTTGCATGCTGGAGCATCTTCCGGCCCTGGCGGAAGCGGGGGTGACATCCTTTAAGATCGAGGGCAGAATGAAAAGTGCTTTTTACGTCGCTACGGTGGTATCGGCATATCGAAAGGCGCTGGATCGCTACCTGAACGGGCCGGAGGATTACGCCTTTGATCCTGCCTGGATGGCGGAGCTGAAAAAGGTCAGCCACCGGGCTTTCACCACCGGGTTTTACTTCGATCGCCCCACTCACCTGGATCAGGACTATGCCACCGGCGCGTATACTCGAGAATATTCCTTTGTGGGCGTGGTGCGGGAGTATGATCCCAATACCGGCCTGGCATTGGTGGAGCAGCGGAACAAAATGTCTCTGGGCGATGTGGTGGAGATTTTCGGTCCCCACACCGACTTTTTTGTGCAGACCCTGGAGCGGATGGAGGATCCTGACGGAGTCCCGTTGGCTTCAGCGCCTCATCCCCAGCAGCTGTTGAAAATAAAGATGGAGCGCCCGGTGGCGCCTGGCTTTATGCTGAGGAAGGCAGTGGGATCGGGGGAGGCCGGGCCGGTGACGGCCGGCTCCGCCCGGGAGGAGGAGCCTCAGTGCGCAGCGCCTGCGGAGCTGTGTATGTATTGATAGTGTGTAGTATGGGAGAACGCTATGTCTACCAACCCTGACTCTGGATGGCCAGTCGGCCTGACACTTCTTCTGATTGCGGCGCTGCTGCTGGTCAGCGGCTATTTTTCCGCAGTGGAGGAAGCTTTTTCCGCTGTCGGTAAAAGCCGGATCCGCCAGATGGCCGCCGAGGGCAGCCGGAGGGCGGCTCGGCTGGTGAAATTGCTGGACCGGCAGGAGACCGTGACCCCAACCCTCCAGACTTTCATTACGCTTTCCGCCCTGATGGCGGCAGCCCTGGCAGCCGCTGCGCTGATTACGCCTCTGGCGGCAGCGCTGTGGGGAGAGGAAGCAGCCGCCGGCAGCCCGCTGGCCATGGTAATCCGGATCCTGCTGCTGACCTATGCCGTCTTGGTCATCGGCAATCTGTATCCACGGCGGATGGCCCGGGGACATGCAGAGGGAATCGCGCTGGCTTCAGCGCCGCTGATTGCGGCGCTGGAGAAGCTGTGCACTCCCTTTAACTGGTTGCTTTCAGCTTCCGTCAGGCTGCTGATGCTGTTGACCCGACAAAAGGGGGAGCCCCCTGAGGGAAGCTTTTCCGAGGACGAGGTCAAATCCATGCTGGAGGTCGGCCAGGAAGCCGGCGTTTTGAACGAGCAGGGAAAAAAGATGATCAACAGCATCTTTGCCTTTGACGATAAGAAGGCCCTGGAGGTTATGACGCCTCGAACCGATGTGTTCTACATCGATATCAACGATCCGCCGGAGGAATACCTGGAGCAGCTGATGGAGCTCCGCTATTCCAGGATTCCCGTATATGATGATGATCCCGATAACATCATCGGGATCTTGAATATCAAGGACTACCTGATCAGGGCCCGGGAGGTGGGGTACGAGAGGGTGGAGCTCCGATCCATTCTTCGAAAGCCCTTTTTCGTGCCGGCTACCAAGAACCTGGAGACCCTGTTTTTCGACCTGCAATCCGCCAGACAGCAGATCGCCATCCTCATTGACGAATACGGCGGGTTTTCCGGCATCGTCACCATGGAGGATCTAATCGAGGAAATCGTCGGGGACATCGATGATGAATACGACGAGAAGGAGCCGGAGATCGAACAGCTGGGCGAGGACACCTATCGGTTGGATGGCTTCCTGTCGCTGAAGGAGCTCTGCCAGGAGCTGAACCTGAACCTGACCTCTGAGTACAGCGAGACCATCGGCGGCTACCTGATGGATATCCTGGGAGAGGTGCCCGATGAGGACGAGACGGAGCAGGTGATCCGGGTAGGTAACTGCCACTTTACCATTGAATCCGTTAAGGATCGGCGCATCGAAAAAATCCGGCTCCGCATCATTGCCGGGGAACCGGAGGAGGGGGAGGCCGCCGAGCTGCCCGGCGGAAACGGGAAAAAGGACAGAGACAAGGATAAGGATTGAAGGAAAGCCAGAGAAAAGGACAGGGACAGAGGATGACTCCGGAGCAGGAAGAAAAATTAGGGACCGTTAAAATATCGGAAGAGGTGCTCAGCCTCTGCATTCTCGACGCTGCCAGGCGGGCTGACGGCTTCGGCGGATTTATCCGCAAGGGGATCCGCATCAATCAGACGGAGGAGGGGCTGGATCTGGACCTGTACATCACGGTGGCATACGGGGGAAAAATCCCGGAGATTGCCTGGAACATTCAGGAACAGGTAAAGAAGGATGTGGAGGGGACCCTGGAGCAGCCGGTTCGAAAGGTGAACATTCACGTGCAGGGAGTCCGTTTCCCGGAGGAGGTTCCGGATGAACAGAAGTGAAGCCAGAGAACTGGTCATGAAGCTTATTTTTCAAATGGATGCGCAACAGGATTTCAGCCCGGAACTGCGGGACCGGTTTCTGACGGAGAACGGAACAGGGGGCGGTCAGCGGGCCTATATCCTGGAGCTGATCCGGATCCTGGTGGAGGAGCGGGAGACCATCGACCGGGCGATCCAGATGTCCAGCGATCATTGGAAGCTGAATCGGATTGCCCGGGTGGATCTGGCCATTACCCGCACCGGCGTCGGGGAAATCCTTTTTATGGAAGACATCCCCGATTCTGTGGCCATCAACGAGGCGATTAACATGGCAAAAAAATACAGCACGCAGGAATCCGGGAAATACATCAATGGGATCCTGGGAAGCATTCAGCGGAGCAAGCAGGCGCGGACCCGTGAATAAGCAGCAGCCTGTCGAAGCCGTGCTGGGGCTGGATACCAGTAACTATACTACTTCCGTGGCGCTGACCGATCGGGAGGGGAGGATTTTGGCCGATGTCCGGCGCTTGCTTCCGGTGAAAGAGGGAGCCCGGGGGCTTCGTCAGTCCGAAGCCCACTTTCTTCACATGCAGGCGCTGCCGGAGCTGATGGCTCAGGCCTTTGACGCAGGGCCCTATGCGGTGAAGGGCGTGGCGGCCTCCGTCCGGCCCAGGCCGGTGGAGGGCTCCTATATGCCGGTTTTTACCGCAGGAGCCTCCGTGGCGGCATCCATCGGAGCGGCCCTATCGGTCCCCTTCTTTGGCTTTTCGCATCAGGAGGGGCATCTGGAAGCCGTGCGGCGGTACACGTCCCTCAAAGATCAGGAGGACCTGACAGCGCTCCACCTGTCCGGGGGGACCTGCGAGCTTTTACGGGTCCGCTCCGGGGAGATCGCTATTATCGGCGGAAGCCTGGACATTTCTCTGGGCCAGCTCATCGACCGCTTTGGCGTGGCTCTGGGATTGCCCTTTCCTGCCGGGCCGGCGCTGGAGGCCATCGCCCTGCGGGAGGAGCCGTCGGATCTGCTTCCCCCCATCAAATCCCGGGGACTCTGGTTCAACCTGTCGGGGCATGAATCCCTGCTGATGCGGCACCTGGGCCGGAGCGGCCTGCCGCGGGAGCTGTTTGAAACAATCAGTGATCTGCTTATCCGGCTCCTGCGGGAAGCGGGGGAAGGTCCCATTTTATTTTCCGGCGGTGTGGCGGAGAACAGGATCGTCCGGGAACGGCTGACGGCAGCCTTTGGTGAAGCTATTGCTTTTGGAAAGCCCGGATTGTCCGGGGATAATGCGGTAGGGATTTCGCTGCTGGGAGGGAAGCGCTTATGGCCGTAAAGCCCATCCGGGTTGCTCAACTGAACGGTTATATCAAACGGCTTTTGCAATCGGATCCGTTGCTGGGCAATGTTTCCGTTATCGGAGAAATCTCCGGCCTGAAGCATCACGGCAGCGGTCATATCTATTTTAACCTCAAGGATGCCGACAGCCGGATCCACTGCTTCCTTCCGTCAGATGCTCTCCGGGACATTCGCTTTGAACTGACGGACGGCCTGGAGATCGTGGCGGAGGGATATCTGTACCTTTACGAGCGGGGCGGCAGCTATTCCCTGAATATCCGGGACATCCGGGTGGAAGGCGCGGGCAATCTGAGCCTGGCTTTTGAAAGGCTCAAGGAACGACTGGCGGCAGAGGGACTGTTCGACGAGCGCTATAAAAAGCCGCTTCCTGCCTTTCCGGAAACGATCGGCGTCGTGACCTCGGAGACCGGAGCGGCCCTCCGGGATATTCTGGCCATCATCCGGGGGAGGAATCAGACGGTACGGGTGATCATCTTCCCGACGCTGGTTCAGGGACCGGGGGCGGCGGCGGACATTGCGGCCGCCATCGGGCGCGCCAATCGGCAGCATCCCGAGCTGGATCTCCTCATTGTCGGCAGGGGCGGCGGTTCCAGGGAGGAGCTCTGGGCCTTCAATGAGGAAATCGTGGCCCGCAGCATCTTTGCTTCCGCGATCCCCGTCATTTCGGCCGTGGGTCACGAAATCGATTTTTCCATCTCGGACTTTGTCGCCGACAGGCGGGCGGCGACGCCTACGGCAGCGGCGCAGATGGCAGTCCCCGATACAGAAGAGCTTCGTCGGACCCTTTTCCGGCACCGGGAAAGCCTGAAGCGGGGAATGGAGCAGCAGCTGCGGATATTGGAGCTGAAGCTTGCGGCCCGAAGCCCGGAGCGGATGAAGGAGACTCTCCTGTACCGGATCAAAGGGGAAGAGCTCCGGTGCCGGCAGCGGCTTCGGGAGCTTCGAAGCAGGCTTGCGGCAGACCTGGGAGAACGGGAGCAGCGCGTCCGGCGGCTTCTGGGACAGCTGGAAGCCCTGAATCCGGCAGGAATCATGGAAAGAGGCTATGCGGCTATTCTGGACGGGAACGGGGTGCTTCGCGGCTCCGCCGCCGGGTTTCACCGTGGCGATGCGCTGACGGCCTGCTTCCGGGACGGGAAACTGGACTGTGTTGTAACGAGAAATACAGGGGAAAAGAATGACGGAAAAAGCAACTGAGAAAACCATAACGAAAAAACGCGGAGAAAAGCCTGCCTTTGAAAAGGCCATGAGCCGACTGGAGGCTTCGGCGGAAGCATTGAAGCAGGAGGGGATCACCCTGGAGGCGGCGCTGAAAAGCTTTGAGGAGGGAATGGAATATTACCGGCAGTGCAGCGACATCCTCTCGGACGCCAGGCAGCGTATTTCGATCTGCACCGAAGAGGGAGAAGTCGAAGAGGAGTAGCCATGGATAATGCAGAACAGAGCAAATACAAGGCGCTGATCGAGGAGCATCTGCTCGACTTCCTTCCGGAGGTGGATCCCAAGAGCTGCACGCTCGGCGAAGCGATGCGGTACAGTCTGACCGCGGGAGGGAAGCGCATCCGGCCCGTGCTGCTTCTGGCGTCCTGTGAGCTTGCGGGAGGAGACGTGATGCAGGCCCTGCCCTATGCCTGTGCCCTGGAGTACATCCATACCTATTCCCTGATCCATGACGATCTTCCTGCTATGGACGATGATGAACTGAGACGGGGCGTCCCTACCAATCATCGGGTCTTCGGCGAAGCCATGGCCATCCTGGCGGGGGACGGGCTGCTGACCGCCGCCTTTGAGGCGATGAACAAGGATATGCTCCTTTATTTCGATAATGAAGTCCATCTGATGCGGCGAGTCAAGGCTTCCTATGAGCTGGCCAAGGGCGCCGGATGCCGGGGCATGGTGGCGGGACAGGCGGCGGACATGGAGGCGGGAGCAAAGCAATGCTCCCGGGAGATGCTGGATTACATCCATCTGAACAAGACCGGGGCCCTGCTGGTGGCTGCCGTTCGCGCCGGTGCTCATCTGGGCGGTGCCGGGAAAAAGCTGCTGGAGGATCTGACCGATTATGCCGAGGTGCTGGGGCTGGCTTTCCAGATCGGCGATGATCTGCTGGACATCGAAGGGTCGGAAAGCGTGATGGGGAAAAAATCCCACGTGGATGCCGGCAACCACAAGTTCACCTACCCCGGCTGCTATGGGGTAGGCGAATCCAGAAAACGATTGAGGGCTCTGACGGAAGAGGCCAAGGAGATCATGGCGCCCTATTACGACGAAGCGGAGTTTTTTTACCGGCTGGCGGAGGAGCTGGCCGTTCGGGTAAAATGACCGGCGATCAGGGGAGCATCAGCACCATCAAAGGAGTAAGGCATGTTAAAAAAGACGATCACGGATTACAGCTTTCCGGAGGATCTCATGACCATGAACGACCAGGAGCTGGGGCTGCTGGCGTATGAAATACGGGATTTTCTCATTGAAAATATTTCCAGGACCGGGGGTCACCTGGCCTCCAATCTGGGGGTAGTGGAGCTGACCATTGCTCTTCATCGGGTGTTTGACAGCCCGCGGGATAAGATTATCTGGGATGTGGGGCATCA
>JBGYKY010000145.1:0-2522 GCA_041836105.1 Bacillota bacterium
CGGCTTTCCCTTCCCGTTTTCGGGATGGCCAAGGATGACAGCCACCGGACCAGGGAGCTGGTTTATCTGGACCGGAGCGGCGGAGAGGAGCGTGGAGAATCCGTTGCGCTGAAGGAACATCCGCTGCTGTTTCGGTATGTGGGCAGCGTTCAGGAGGAGGTTCACCGATTCGCCATCGACTATCACCGCGGCCTGAGGGGCAAAAAGCTGCAGCGTTCGGTATTGGATGATATTCCCGGTATCGGACCGGTGAAACGCAATCGGCTGCTGGCGGCCTTCGGCAGCATCGACGCCATTCGAAGCGCCACGCGGGAAGAGCTTTCCGGGGTGAAAGGGATTCGGCCGGCCGATGCGGAAAATATTTTGGCCTTTTTTCGATGAAAACCTGGTGTTTTTTGGGTGGATTATCATTGAACTGGGGTATCATCAATGTTATAATGACAGACAACGGTGTCCGGGGCGCCTGCTCCGGGCCCGGAGGGCCCAAGAATAAAATGGAGGTGAATAAGATGACTGAAAAGAAAAATCCCTGCGAATCCGGGAATTATGACGATGTTCTGGAATGCGTTGTAGGAGAGGTGGATGATGATGCGGATTACATCACTCTGGAATTCGATGACGGCGTAGAGCTGGAATGTGAGATCATGGGGGTGTTCGACTGCGAAGGCAGGGAATATATCGCCTTAATTCCGGGGGACGGAAGCGATGACGTTTACCTCTACGGATATAAGGAAGTAGGCGAGGACGAATTCGAGCTGGTGGACATCGAGGACGATAAGGAATTCGAAAAGGTTGCCGGCGCGTTTGAAAAGATCACCGCAGAAGAATAGCCCGCCCTCCCCGCCCTGCGGGCGGAGACCGGAGAAAACGACAAAAACGCTGTATTCAGAGATGCTGGATACAGCGTCTTTTGGGTTTTGTACGGAAAGCTCCGGGGGCTTCAGTATCGGGCGCTCCGAAGGAAGCCTATGCCCAGAATGAAAAAAACGATCAGGCCGGTCACATAAAAGGATTCCGGTTCCTTGGTGAGGATGCTGATCAGGGAGTAGAGGGAGCCAAGCAGCAGTGCGATTCCGATGGCTGCTTTCCTTTTGTCCTTCACAGAAGCTCGCGCCTCCTTTCGTCAGAGAGTGCTGCCCGTGTCCGGTATAGTCCATTATACATTATAAAAGTAATTGTGTTTGCTGTCAAATTGGGGTAAAGTATGTGGTGTATCTTTGCCATATGACGGAGGAAGTCCATGAAAAAATACGATGTCATCGTTGCCGGCGCCGGCGCCAGCGGCGTGTTTCTCACCTATGAAATGACCCGGATCCCTAATACCGCCAGTGTGCTGCTGCTGGACAAGGGAGCGCCCCTGGAGCAGCGGAATTGCCCCATTAAGGCGGGAAAGGTGCCCACCTGCATCCGATGTAATCCTTGCCACATTATGAACGGCTACGGCGGGGCAGGGACTCTGTCGGACGGGAAGTATAATATCACCACCCAGTTCGGCGGGGACCTTCACGCCTATGTGGGAAGGGATGAGGCCATGGCGCTGATGGAGTATGTGGATCAGGTACTCTGTTCCATGGGCGGAGAGGATGCCCGGCTGTACTCCACCGCCCATTCGGAGCTGAAAACCGTGGCTTTGCGCAACAATCTCCACCTGCTGGATGCCAAGGTACGGCATCTGGGGACCGACCGGAACGTTCAGATCCTCGGCCGGATCTTTGAATACATTTCTCCCCGGATCGATACCGCCTTCGGCGTTACCCTGGAGGATGTGGAACAGCTGCCCGACGGTACCTTTGAGCTGACCGACAGCAGGGGGGAGCGGTACCAATGCCGGGATCTGGTGCTGGCCGCCGGCCGGTCCGGCTCCAAATGGATCGGTCATGTCTGCGATAAATTCGGTATCCGGCAGAAGAAAAACCGCGTGGACATCGGCGTTCGCGTGGAGCTGCCCGCGGTCATTTTTAAACACATAACCGACGATGTTTACGAGAGCAAGATCGTCTATAAAACCGATAAGTACAACGATATGGTCCGGACCTTTTGCATGAATCCCTACGGGGAGGTGGTTGCGGAAAACACGAACGGCATCGTCACCGTCAACGGCCACAGCTATTCGGATCCGTCGCTTCACACGGAGAACACCAATTTTGCCCTGCTGGTTTCCAATAAATTTACCGAGCCCTTTGAGGACAGCAACGAGTATGGTGAATCCATCGCCAGGCTCTCCAATATGCTGGGCGGCGGCGTGCTGCTTCAGCGATTCGGCGATCTGGTGAAGGGACGGCGAAGCAGTGAACGGCGGATGGAAAAATGCTTTACCCGGCCCACCCTGGAGGCGAATCCGGGAGACCTGAGCCTGGTCATCCCCAAGCGCCAGTTGGATAACATCATCGAAATGATCTACGCCCTGGACAAAATTGCGCCCGGCACCGCCAATGAGGATACGCTGCTCTATGGGGTAGAGGTGAAGTTCTATAATTCCAAGGTGGAGGTGAACGGCAGTCTGGAAACGGCAGTCAAGGGGC
>JBGYKY010000146.1:0-11133 GCA_041836105.1 Bacillota bacterium
AAGAATGAAGGAATCGCAGGCATCCGGAAACGGATCCGAATAGCCCGAAGAAGGCTTCGGAAAAAGCTTGAACAAAAAAATCCGGGAAAGCTCCCGGAAAAAATAGGCGGTAAAATCGCCGGGAGCGCCAGGGCGCTCCAAGAGAGCATCCGGCGGCAGCTCCGGGAATATGATATGAAAAACCCCGAAAGGGCCAGGGCCAGGCGCACCCGGAAAAGGAAGCTCCTCCGCAGGCTTCTGATCCTGCGCAGGGGCTTTCGTACCCGGGAACGGGTCGCGGCCGAATCTATGGCCGGGATGATTTCCCGCATGGATCGAAGAAACGAGGCCCTGGCCCGCCGTACCGCCAGAGCCATGCGGCTCAGCAATCTGAAGCTGCGGATTGCCCGGGAATACGCGGAGATCAACAAGGTGAAGCTGCTTGTGCTGCTGACGGTGACGGTGCTGATCGCCGCCGCTGCGGCAATGGGGTTCAGCTCCCTGACGGGATATGAGTATTCTTACAATGGCAGGGTTCTGGGTGTTGTCAAGGAGCAGGAGGATGTGCTGAAGATTCTGGATGTGGTTCAGAACCAGCTTACTAAGGAGCACAACGCCCAGGTCGCTATCGACCGGAACCTGGACATCCAGTTTGAGCGGGTTATGGCCGTCAACCGGGATATCGACGATTCGGAGGAGGTACTGCGGCAGCTGACCTACATGCAGGATATCAAGATCAGAGCGGTCGGCCTTTACATCAACGGCAATCGGGAAGCCATCCTGGCCTCGGAGGAGGATGCGAAGCTGCTGCTGGAAACGGTGCAGTCCCGCTTTCTGAATGCCTCCGGCAGCACGGAGTACGAGAAGATAGGCTTTGCCGAAGCGGTGGAGGTAAAACCCGTTGAAACCAAGCTGGGCTGGATCATGGACTTTGACGATACCATCAACAAGATCCTGACCGGCGCCATTGCCAGGAAGATTCATGTGGTCGTCTCGGGGGACACCCTTTCCGGCATTGCCAAGCAGTATGGCATCAAAAGCTCCGATCTGCGGGCCGCCAACCCCGGTATCAATCCGGAGCGGCTCAGCATCGGCCAGGAAATTATTCTGAACCAGGCAGTCCCCCTGCTGACGGTGCAGACGGTAGAGGTCGCCACCTACCTGGAGCCCATTCCCTTTGAGACCGTTCAGAAGGAAAGCGGCACCATGTATAAGGGGGAGGAGACCGTGCAAACCCAGGGCGTCAACGGCGAACGTCAGGTAGTTGCCCGAATCGTTAAAAACAATGGGATAGAGGTCTCCAAAACAGAGCTTTCAACGACGGTGGTCAGGGAGCCGGTATCCAAGGTGGTGGTGGTGGGGACCAAAGCGCCTCCGGCCCTGCAGGGGACGGGATCCCTGATCTACCCCGTAACGGGCGCCCGCCTGACCACCCGCTACTCCAGATACCATCAGGCCATTGATTTGGCCATTGCCTCCGGGACGAAAATCCGGGCGGCCGATGGCGGTACGGTCATCTCCGCCGGGTACAGCGGATCCTACGGCTACGTGGTCAGGATCGACCACGGCGGCAACCGGGTAACCCTGTACGCTCACTGCAGCAAGCTGCTGGTGAAGGCGGGAGACAAGGTATACCAGGGGCAGCATATCGCCAACGTGGGAAGCACCGGACGAAGCACCGGACCCCATGTGCATTTTGAAGTCATCATCAACGGCGTCAAGAAGAATCCGTTGGAATACCTGTAATCGGCAGACGGCCGATGCCTGCACTGTTCCCGCCCGGCGGGACGGCGCCCCGGAGTGCGGCCGGGAGGAGAAGAGCATGGAAGCAAAAAAGATACTGATCATTGAGGACGAGAAGGCGATTTCCGATATCATTAAGTTTAATCTGACCAAAGAAGGCTTTGAAACGGAAACGGCGTATGACGGCCAGACCGGGTTGGAAAAGGCCCTGGCCGGCGGGCCGGACCTGATCCTGCTGGATGTGATGCTTCCCCTGATGGACGGCTTTGAGGTCTGCAAACGGGTGAGGGAAGCCAGCGGAGTGCCGATTCTGATGCTGACGGCCAAGGAAGAGGAGGTGGACAAGGTGCTGGGACTGGAGCTTGGCGCCGACGATTACATCACCAAGCCCTTCGGCATGCGGGAGCTGATCGCCCGGATTCGGGCCAACATTCGCCGGATGGAGGCGCAGGCGGAAGGCCGGGAGGGTGATGGCCAGGCGCCGGAACGGATCGGCAATCTGATTGTGGACATGAACCGCTACGAGGTCCGAAAGGATGGCGTAGCGCTGGATCTGACCCTCCGGGAATTTGAACTGCTCAAATACTTGGCAGAGCGGGAGGATCGGATTTTTTCCCGGGAGCAGCTGCTGGAAGAGGTTTGGGGATACGAGTACTACGGGGATATCCGCACGGTAGATGTGACCATCCGGCGGCTTCGGGAAAAATTGGAGGACGATTCCAGCGACCCCCGGTATATCCTGACCAAGCGAGGCGTCGGATATTATTTCAGGAGACCGTAAATGATCGGATTCAAGAAAGGGGTCAGCAGCATCCGCAGCCGGATTGTGCTCATCTATTTCCTGCTGGTGTTTATTGCCACCACCATCATCGGGGTGTTTATTATGGACCAGCTGGAATCCTATTATCTTACTTCTCTGCGTCAGGATCTGAGCCAGGCGGTGGAGCGAGGGTCTCTCCTGTCAGCCCTCAGCGCTTATGACAGCCTGGAGGAGCACCGGGAGGAAATCCAAGAGAGCGTGGACGCCTGGGCTAAAAGCCTTCAGCAGGAAATCTTTGTCATCAATGAAAGCCTGCTCATTATAGCGTCCAGCAACGGAACCAGCGGCAAGAGCGCCGCAGATATCCTGGATCAGGAGCTGATCCTGAAGGGGCTGGGCGGAGAAAGCGGAGATGTTTTCAGCTTTGCCGATACGCCGGACTCCAGCATCCCCACCATGGGCATCATTTTTCCCGTGGGATCGAAGGGCACCGTTCGGGGCGCTCTGTATCTCCGGGCGGATCTGACGCAGGTGTACAACACCATTGACCAGTCAAAGGAAATTTTTCTGAAAGCCATGATCATCGCGCTGGCGGTGACGGTAGCGCTGGGCTTTTTTATCGCCAGGAGCATTACGGTGCCGATCAATTCCGTTACCAGACTGGCCAGAAACATGGCGGAAGGCGATTTCAGCCAGGAGGTCTCCGTCCGATCCAATGACGAAATCGGGCGGCTGGCGGAGATGTTCAACACCCTCCGGCTCAAGCTGGACGAAACGCTGACGGAAATTTCCAACGAAAAGAGCAAGCTGGAAACCATTTTGAAATATATGGCCGACGGGCTGTTGGCCATCGATTTGTCGGGCAGAATCATTCACGCCAACCCGGCGGCGCTGTCCATGCTGCACACCACCGCCGAGGAGCTGGAAGAGCAAAGCTACGACCAGCTGATCCGGGACATCAACCCCGGACTGGTACTGTCGGAGCTGATGAACAAGTGCCGCCTGGTGCCCGCAGAAGAGAGCTTTGAATTCGGCGGCTCCATTTACGCCGCCCGGTACGATCACTTCCGGGATGAAAGCGGCGCCGATGTGGGGATCATTCTGGTATTGCAGGATATTACCCAGCGGCAGAAGGTGGAGCGGATGCAGATGGATTTCGTGGCGAATGTCTCTCACGAGCTGAAGACGCCCCTGACCACCATCAAGAGCTACACGGAAACCCTGCTGGACGGCGCGCTGGACAGCCCGGAGCTGGCCCGGAGCTTTTTGGGCATCGTAGATGCGGAAGCGGACAGAATGAACCGACTGGTGAAGGATCTGTTGCAGCTTTCCCGCCTGGACTACGGACAGGAATCCATCCAGCGCAAGCACTGCGACCTGACTCAGCTGACAGAGAGCGCGCTGACCAAGGTAGAGCTCACCGTAAGTGGCAAAAAACAGCACCTGAACCGGCTGTACGACCGGCGGCAGGAGGTTTGGATAGTGGGAGATCCGGACAGGATCGATCAGGTACTTCTCAACATTTTAAGCAATGCGATCAAATACACGCAGGAGGGCGGCCGGATCGATGTGGATGCGCGGCTGACCGGACGCCGGGTGATCCTGACGGTGGCGGATAACGGGATGGGGATCCCTGTATCCGAGCAGTCTCGGGTCTTTGAGCGATTTTTCCGAGTGGACAAGGCCCGATCCAGGGAAATGGGAGGCACCGGATTAGGGCTGGCCATTTCCAAACAGATCGTGGAGGAGCATGGAGGCGATATCCGATTGGAAAGCGTCGAAGGCAGGGGGACCAAGGTGTATGTCAGCCTGCCCCTGGCGCCCATAAGAGGGGAAAGCAACATTGATTAGGAAAAAAAGGGTCCGGCGGGAGCGCCGGCGCCGAAAAACCGGCCCGGCTGCGGGATTGACGGCAGAAAAGCCCGAGCTGTCGAAAAGGGGCGCAGCGCCGGGCACATTGAAAAAAAACCGGAGCCTGCCGCTGCCGGAAAGCGAGGCGACAACAGGAGCAGACCTTCCTTCCCGGGGCCGCAAGCGGCTCTTCCGGGCCCGGTACGCTGCGGTCTTTTTCGCTGTAGTCGCCCTGGCCCTGTACTATGCCTATAGCATCGTCCAGGTGGAAATGGAGCAGAGCCGGGCGGAGGCCGAGAAAGCGGCGTTGCTGGCAGAAAAAGCCCGGCTGGAGGAGGAGCTGGAGCACGTAACGGACCCGGCATATATCGAGCAGCAGGCCCGAATGGAGCTGCGGATGATCCGGCCGGGGGAAATCCTGTATATATTGCCGGAAAAGGATCCGGAAGAAGAATGGGGGGAGGGGGATGGACCGGCCCATGGCGAATAAAATCAAGGAAGTAATCATCGTAGAGGGGCGGGATGACGAAAATGCCGTGGCCGGCGCCCTGGCGGCAGATACTCTGGCCACCCATGGCTTCGGCATCCGGCCGGAAACCTGGGCGCTGATGGAAAAGGCCTATCGGGAGCGAGGGCTGATCATCTTCACCGATCCGGATTTTGCCGGCGAGGAAATCCGCAAAAAATTGAATGCCCGATTCCCCCTGGCCAAAAATGCCTTCCTCAGTCGCAGGGAGGCCACAGAGCAAGGAGATATCGGCATTGAGAACGCTTCGCCGGAAAGCATTCGCCGGGCATTGGAGAAGGCGTGCTGCACCCTGACGGAAGACCGGACGGAATTTTCTTGGGAGGATCTGATCCGGGCCGGTCTGGCGGGGACGTCGGAGGCGGCCGGCCGCCGGGCGGAGCTGGGGAGGCGCTTGGGAATCGGCTATGGGAATGCCAAGGCATTTTTGAAGAAGCTGAATCGATTCGGCGTTGGGCGGGAAGCCTTTTTGACGGAGTGCAGGCGGCTGGCGGACGAACGGAAGGAAGGTGACGTGGCCGGAGTCAGTTTCGAAAAGGGTCCGGCGGCCAGAGGAGGAAAAAAGAAATGAAGCTGCATGCCCCCTCTACCATCAGGGACATCCGGGAGCGCCACCGCTTTCAGCCGTCCAAAAGCCTGGGGCAAAACTTTTTGACGGATCGAAACATCGTGGAAAAGATCATAGAAGCCGCGGAGGTCGGTCCCGAAGACCTGGTGATTGAGATCGGCCCGGGCATGGGGGTCCTGACGGCAGAGGCGGCCCGGCTGGCTGCCAAAGTGACGGCGGTGGAGATCGATGGAAAGCTGATTCCCGTCTTACAGGAGACCCTGGCAGGATTTGACAACGTGGAGGTTCTGCACGGCGACGTGTTAAAGACCGATCTGAACCGCATCGTGGAACAAAACAGGGAATTCCGAGGTCGAAAAATCCAAGGGGTAAAGGTAATCGGAAATCTTCCCTATTACATTACTACTCCCATTATTATGAAGATCCTTGAAGAACAGGTCCCTGCCCACAGCATTACCATCATGCTGCAGCGGGAAGTAGCGGATCGGCTCAGGTCCCTGCCGGGCAGCAGAACCTGCGGCGCAATTTCCCTGGCGGTCGGGTATTACTGCCGGGTAGAGCAGGTGGCCCGGGTGCCCCGGGAAGTTTTTTTCCCGCCGCCCAAGGTAGATTCTGCTGTGCTGAAGCTGACACCTCACGAGGAAAAGCCGGTGAAGCCGGTGGATGAAGCCCTGTTCTTTCAATGTATTAAAGCTGGCTTCGGCCAACGGAGAAAAACCCTTCAAAACGCCCTGACCGGAGTGGCAGGTCTTTCGAAGGAAGCCCTGGACGCCGCGCTTCGGGAAGCGGGGGTCGATGGGAAAAGAAGGGCAGAGACCCTGGGGTTGGGGGAATTTTCCCGAATATCCGACGCCATTGCAGGAAAAAGATGAACGCGCTGAAATATTTTTACAAAACGATTATTCGCACTCCCGCAGGGCTTGCCGTGGTGCTGGCATTTTTGCTGAATCTGATTATTGAATCCCTGGGGCGTCAATCCTTGATAATGGGGCTTGCTTTTCTGTGGGAACGCCCGCTGGTTTTTTTGTACAACGGGCTGATTTTGTTCGCCTTTTTGTCGATAGGCATGCTGTTTCGCCGTCGGGTATTCGCGTATCTGATCATTGGCGCTTTTTGGCTGGCCATTGGCATTATCAACGGCGTGGTGCTTTCCCACCGGATGACCCCATTCACTGTCAAGGATCTGACCGTTTTGGGGGACGGCCTATCCATCGCGACCAACTATTTGTCGCCCTTGGAGCTGGCTCTGGCTATCGGGGGAGCTCTGCTTTTGCTTACCGCTATCGTTCTTTTGTTTATCAAGGCGCCGAAAAAGAAAGAACCTGTTTCTTATAAAAAGAACGGCGCGGCGGTGCTTGCCATCCTTCTCGGCACCATGGGGATGACCAATCTGGCCGTCCACACCGGGGTCATCGACACATATTTCGGCAATTTAAACTATGCCTATCGAGATTACGGCGTTCCGTACTGCTTCCTCAGCACCTGGCTGAATACCGGTATCCCCATGCCCCAGGGATACAGCCGGGACCGGATCCTGTCCATCCTGCCGAAGGAAGAGCCGGAGTCTCTGCACGAGGGGGCCAACATTATCATGCTGCAGCTGGAATCCTTTGTGGATCCCACGCTGTTCAAGGGCCTGAGCTACTCTCAGGATCCCACGCCCTTTTTCCGGCAGCTGAAGCAGAAGTATTCCAGCGGATATCTGACGGTGCCCTCGGTGGGCGCCGGTACCGCTAACACGGAATTTGAGTGTATCAGCGGCATGAGCGTAAAGTTTTTCGGGCCGGGGGAATATCCGTACAAATCCGTTCTGATGAAAAAGACTTGCGAAACCATCCCCTACAACCTGAAGGACTTGGGGTATACCAACCATGCCATCCATAACCATCGGGCTGTTTTCTACGGTAGAAACAAGGTGTTCCGCCATCTGGGATTTGACACCTTTACTTCGCTGGAGTATATGCTGTGGCCCACCAAAACGCCAAAAAACTGGGCGAAGGACGGACCGCTGACCGATGAAATCATGGCGGCTCTGACCTCCACCGAGGGGCGGGACTACGTTTATACCATTTCCGTTCAGGGACACGGAAAATATCCGGAGGAGGAGATCCTCAAGGATCCGGCGGTCCGGGTCGCAGGGGATGTGCCGGAAACCGTACGATTCCAATACGAGTATTTTGTCAATCAGCTTTATGAAATGGATATTTTCCTTCAGGAGCTCACCCGTCAGCTTTCCGAGTATGAGGAAAAGGTGGTGCTGGTCCTTTATGGAGACCATTTGCCGGCATTGGATATGGAGGCGGAGGATCTGACTTCCGGCGACCTGTTCAAGACCGAATACGTGATCTGGTCCAATTTTCCTCTGGAAAAGAAGGATGAGGATCTCAGGTCCTACCAGCTGGGAGCCCGGGTGCTGGATCGGCTGAACATCCACCACGGCCATCTAACCCGGCTTCACCAGGAAAAAGCAGACAGCCCCGCCTATTTGGAGGAGCTGAAGCTGCTGGAGTACGATATTCTTTACGGCAGACAGTATCTGTACGACGGGCAGAGCCCTTATTTGCCCACCCGGCTGAAAATGGGGGTTCGGGACATCGTGATCCATGACATTGTAGAGATCGCCGGCAGGTATTATTTGAAGGGCGAAAATTTTACCCAGTACAGTAAGGTGACCCTGCGGGGCCAGCTGCTGGACACGGTATACCTGGGGCCCACCGTCCTCAGCCTGCGGGACCCTGCCTCTCCGGAGGATATCCCCGACATGAAGGTCAGCCAGGTGGAGAAAAAGAACGGCGAGATCCTGAGCACCACGGAATAGCTGCCCGGACGGCCCGCGGCGCTCCGGTGTCATCGGCTTTCGGGCCGGTCAGCGCTGCGGGTGCGGCGCATGGCGTTGAGGTCGGGTGCTGTCCCGCCTGCGTCGGGCGCACCCTCTCAGAGATAAGCGACGGCTTCAATTTCCACCAGAACGTCCTTGGGCAGCCGGGCTACCTCTACCGCGGAGCGGGAGGGAAGGCAGTCCTCGGCAAAAAAGGTGGCGTACACGCCGTTCATGGCGGCAAAATCTTCCATATTTTTGAGAAATACGGTGGTTTTCAGCACCTGATCCATAGAGGATCCGGCGGCCTCCAAAATGGCCTTTACATTAGACAGCGCCTGGCGGGTCTGTTCCTCGATACCGCCGTCAATAACGGCGCCGGTTTCCGGCGCCAGGGGTACCTGGCCCGAGGTGAGGATCAGGTTGCCCAGACGATTGGCCTGCGCGTAGGGGCCGATAGCGGCGGGGGCTTTGTCGGTCGCAATGGTGTTTCTCATGGTTTCTTTCCTCCTGCAACGATTCTCAAACGTTTTAAACTGTCTTCCGGGGTATTCTCCACCGCTATTATATAATCGGCAGCGGCTTCATACAAGGGCCTTCTTTTCCGGGACATGTGCTCCAGGGCTGCGGGAGAAGCGCTCAGGGGCCGGCCTTCTCTGGCCAGCTGATCCAGAGGGCGATCCAGAAAAATTAAGGTGCCGTTTTGCGCCAGGCTCCTTACATTTTCCGGATCCAGCACGGTGCCCCCGCCGGTGGCGATGACCTGCCCGCGCCCCTTGCCGACCCGCTTTGCCAAATCCTTTTCCATCCGGCGAAAAGCATCCTCTCCGTGCCGTTCAAAAATCTGAGGAACAGAAATCCCTTGCTCCTCCTCTATCAGCAGATCCATATCGGCAAAGGGGCGGCCCAGCTCTTCAGCCAATAGACGCCCCAGAGTAGTTTTGCCGGAGCCGGGCATTCCGATGAGGACCAGGTTTTGCATGCGAAACGCCAGATCGGCGAGGATTTTCTCGACCCGGGAAGCAGGGACCGGGGAGCCGGTAAAGGCTTTACAGGCATCGGCTGCCTGGTAGACCAGCATGGGCAGCCCGCCGACAGCGAGCAGCCCTCTTTCCCGAGCCTGGGCCATCAGCCGGGTGGTCAGCGGATTGTAAATTAAGTCCACTACAATCCGACAGCCGGGCAGGCGCTCCAGATCGGCGGCGGTGCTCTCATTGTCCGGATACATGCCCGCAGGGGTAGCGTGAATCAGGATCTCTCCGTCGCCGTGACGCGGCAGCTCCTCATAGGAGATGGTCCCCGGCCGGCCGTCCCGGGTGACCACAACGGTTTCTCGGGCTTTCAGCTTCCGACAGGCATAGCAAACCATTCGGGAAGCGCCTCCGTTTCCCAGAACCAGCACTTTTTTTCCGATCAGGGAAATGCCGGAGCGCCGAAGGAGCTGCAGAAAGCCGTAGTAGTCTGTGTTATCGCCCACCAACTCGCCGCCCTCCCGATAAATGGTGTTGACGGCGCCGATTTCCTTCGCCAGAGGAGTCAATCGGCGGCAGAAGGGCGCCACGGACTCCTTGTAGGGGATGGTGACGTTGAGCCCGCCGATTTCCGGATTCCGCAAAAAACCTTCCAGGGCTTCCTCCGGCAGCTCGATCAAGCGGTAATCATAGCGACCGAAGGCCCGGTGGATTTCGGGAGAGTAGCTGTGTCCCAGATTTTTCCCAAGCAGTCCGTAGATCACAGGCCTCCCTCCCGCCGCATGATTTCAGCCTGATATTCCCTGCTCAGGCGAAAAAGACTGCGCAGGAACTCCCGGGTATAGGGGCCCAGCTCACCCTCCGGCATCAGGGTGTCCAGGATCGCCTGCTCCCTCTCCGGGTGAAAGATAGGCAGCCGGTGGGCCAGCTTGTATCCGGCGGCCTCCTTAGCCAGGTTCATCCGCATTTTGAACAGGTCGACCAGCTCGTGATCCAGGTTGTCGATCTCGGTCCTAATCTCTTCCAGATTCATTGCAAGCTCCTTTCCTTCGCCGGGCGGCGGCGCCCGGCAATCTATCTCAGGCCGATTCCTCCTCCAGCATCATCAGATCCAGCAGCCCGAAAGCCACCAGTCCTTCCACTACGGGTACGGCTCGGGGCACGACGCAGGGGTCATGACGGCCGACGGTGGTAAGGGAGGTATCCTCCATGCGGCGAATATCTACGCTCTTCTGAGGGATGCCGATAGATGGCGTGGGTTTAAAGGCTACCCGAAGAACAAGGGGCATTCCGCTGGTGATCCCGCCCAGCACGCCGCCGTGATGATTGGTTCGGGTACGGATCTGCCCTTCACAGACAAAGAATTCGTCGTTGTGCCGGCTTCCCCGCATGGAAGTAGCCTGAAACCCGGCGCCGAACTCCACCCCGCGAACGGCGGGAATCCCGAAGAGGAGCGCGGCCAAATGGCTTTCCACGCCGTCAAACATGGGGCCGCCGATACCGGGTGGCAGGCCGGTGACCCGGCATGCCACCACTCCTCCCACCGAATCCTTCTCCTCCTTGGCGAGAAGGATTTCCTCCATCATACGGGGACCGGCGGACTCTTTCCCGATGGATTCGATGCGGCCGTGAACCCGGATACTTTCCTTTTCAAGGATCTGCAGGGCGATGCCCCCGGCGATGCACATAGGCGCCGTCATCCGGCCGGAAAAGGGGCCGCCTCCCGACATGTTCAGTCGCCCCCTGTATTTCAGGTAGGCTGTCAGGTCGGCGTGACCGGGCCGGGGAACCTCCGGTCGGTAGTCCCCGGGGCGAATATCGGTATTGCTGATCACGGCTCGGATGGGGGAGCCGTCGGTAACTCCGCCGGAAAGGCCCTGCACGAAACGGGGGACATCCTCCTCTCTTCGCGGGGTG
>JBGYKY010000147.1:0-3004 GCA_041836105.1 Bacillota bacterium
TAATCAAAAGAGGAGAGAAAAATGGCGAAAATTGTGGAGCAATACATTGAGATTGCTAAAAAGAGAAACCCTGGCGAACCGGAATTTCATCAGACCATCGAAGAGGTGCTGACTTCTCTGGAGCCCGTTCTGGCCAAGCATCCCGAGTACGTGGAGGCCGGCCTGATCGAAAGGCTGATCGAGCCTGAAAGAGGCATCAGCTTCCGGGTTACCTGGGTGGATGACGCGGGAAAGGTACAGGTCAACAGAGGCTACCGATATCAGTTCAACAGCGCTCTTGGCCCCTACAAAGGCGGACTGCGCTTTGCTCCCAACGTAAATCCTAGCGTCATCAAATTTCTTGGGTTTGAGCAGATCTTCAAGAACAGCCTGACCGGCCTTCCCATCGGCGGGGGCAAGGGCGGCGCCGATTTCGATCCCAACGGAAAGTCCGATGCGGAAGTGATGCGCTTCTGCCAGGCTTTCATGACTGAATTATATCGACACATCGGTCCCAACACCGACGTTCCCGCCGGCGACCTGGGCGTTGGCGCACGGGAAATCGGATATCTCTTCGGCCAGTACAAGAGAATCGTTGACCGATACGAGGGCGTTCTGACCGGCAAGGGCCTGTCCTACGGCGGACTGAACGGCCGATCCGAGGCTACCGGGTTTGGTATCGTTTACTATGCAGACTGCATGCTGAACGCCAACGGCGAAACCATGAAGGGCAAGAAGGTCGTTCTGTCCGGTTTCGGAAACGTTACCTGGGGCACTGCTCTGAAGCTGCAGGAGCTGGGCGCCAAGGTCATCACCATCTCCGGGCCCGACGGGTACATTCTGGATGAGGATGGCATTTCCACCGACGAAAAGGTGGCTTACCTGCTGGAGCTGCGATCCAGCGGCAAGAACATCTGCGCGCCTTATGCTGACAAGTTCCCCGGCGCCAAGTTCTTCCCCGGCGAAAAGCCCTGGGGTGTCAAGGCTGACCTGTATATCCCCTGCGCCATGCAGAACGATATCCATCTGGAGCATGCCAAGCAGATCGTGGCCAACGGCGCCAAGTTCCTCTGCGAGGGTGCCAACATGCCCTGCACCAACGAAGCTGTTGAATACCTCATGGAGAACGGCGTCATCGTCGGTCCCTCCAAGGCAGCCAATGCCGGCGGTGTTGCCTGCTCCTGCATTGAGATGGGCCAGAATGCCGGACATACTGTTTTCTCCCCCGAGCAGGTGCATGCACAGCTGAAGCAGATCATGACCAACATCCACGACAGCTGCGCCGCTGCTTCCGAGGAATACGGCCTGGGCTACAACCTGGTAGCCGGAGCCAACATCGCCGGCTTCAAGAAGATCGCCGAAGCGATGATGGCACAGGGAATGGTGTAAAAGCAAAAACATCGTCTCGGATTTGATTTTGACCAACGTTGTTTTCCGCACATCATATACCGCCGTCTTTGGCCGTTCGGGCCGGAGACAGTCAAAACCCCCGGAGGCGTCCCGAGAACGCCTCCGGGGGTTTTGATCATCTGGCCTTCCTTCGTTTTTACCATCCCAACGCTCTTTGCCCTACCGCCCTGTTCTGTTTAGTTTGCCGTCCCGGACTTTACAGCATCCTCAGCGCCTGATCCGCGCCGAAGAGATACAGATAGCTTTCCTTCACCGTTCGCCCCGTAGCTGTCTCCAATGCCTCACGGTAAACCTCCAGCTGATTTTGATATTTCTCCCCCACTGCCGCCAATTCTGCCACGTCGGACGGGTCCCGCAGATAATCGGTTTTGTAATCCAGCAGGACTATCTGCTCTCCCTCCAGGAAAAAGCAATCGATAATTCCCTGGACAATCACATCCTCGCCGTTTTCCTCCCGGAGCAGGGTAAATGCCCGCTCCTTATGCAGCTCCGGCGAATCCATGGCACGCCGGGCCAGCGGCGACCGAAAAAACCGAAGCACCCCCTCCAGATTCAGCTGCTCGCCCTCCTCCGGCGTAAAAATCCCGGCCTCCTCCATCTCTCTGCGCCGATTACATAGATAACGGAGCAGTCCCTCCTCCGGCTCTTCCTCCAGCTGCTTCCTGGCCTGATGAAAATCCAGGCGCATCATAAAATCGTGCATTAGGGTGCCCCGCTGCGCGGCCGTCAGCTTGGGTGCTCCCGCCTCAAACAGCGGCACCTTGAGGGGCTCCCGCGTTTCCGGCGCTTCCACGCCCGCCCGGGCTGTCAGCGCCCTTCGGTTCAATTCCGTCACGGTCACCTTCGTTTTTCGAAGCACTGCATCTGGATGCGGATATTGGAATTCCAGCTGATTTCGGATTTTCTCCGCCAATTCGGGCTGCCGGCCCTCTGCGCTTTCCACGATCCCTCCCGCTTCTGCCGGCGCTGCGGCGCCCTCTGGCTTTCTCTCCTCCTCTGCCTGCATCCGGAGTACATCTACAGGCTTTGCGCCTGTGAGCAGCCGCCATATCTCCCCTCTATCAACGTCCGTCTCCTCCCTCCCCGCTCCGGGGGAAAGCTCCTCCAACCGATGGGAAACCACCTCCATCGGCTGCTCCTTCAGGGTGGGTAACAGCAGCTCCAGATAGGAGGAGGCCGCCAGAATGTCCCCTGCCTCTGCCGATTCCGCTCTTTCCCTGACCTTTTCCAGCTCCGGCACCGTCGCCAGCAGCATCAGCTTGTCCATGGCCCTGGTAAAGGCCACGTAGAGGATCCGGATCTCCTCTTCCATGTCCGTCATCCGGTCCTTCTGCCGAATCAGGGTCTGAAGCAGAGTTTTTTTGAAGTATTTCCGCTCCGGATCCACCAGGCTCAAGGAAATCCCCAGCTCCCTGTGAATGTCCATCCGCGCTCTCCCGCCGGAGGTATTAAAGCGCTTCCCCAGCCCGGCCACCAGCACCACGGGGAATTCCAGGCCCTTGCTCTTGTGGATGGTCATCATGCGGATTACATCATCGTTCTCGGAAATCAGGCTGACCTGTCCGGCCCGGATCCGCTTCTTCCTGATCGCGTCGATATAGCGAATAAAGCTGTA
>JBGYKY010000148.1:0-6199 GCA_041836105.1 Bacillota bacterium
AGCTGAAATACGGTGCGTTTCGATAGGCCCGGTGCATTTCCGGAGTCGAAAGCCCGGGCTTGACCGGTCGCTCCCTCCCGGGGAAAACGACCGGGCCTCATCGAGCGGGCTCCTTGACGAATCAACGGGAAAGTGGTACCATTAGCTCACAACTGAAAAAGCATTCATGTTCTGCTCTGTCGGGATGCTCCGGCAAAGCAGCTAAGAGGGAAGCGGGTGAAAGTCCCGCGCGGTCCCGCCGCTGTAAATGATTAGTCCTGCGCGGACCCTGAGAGGAGGGTCGCCACTGAGGCTCCCGGCCGATCGGACGGGAGCCCTGGGAAGGTTTGCCGGATGTTGCTTCATGAGCCAGAAGACCTGCATGAATGCCTGTTGCGCCAACGGGCAATTGGCAAGTAACAGAAATGATCGACACAAATACGGGCTGCGGATGGTTTTCTGCGGCTTTTTCTTTGGCCGAAGGCCGGAGTCTTGCCCGCCGGATTCGGAGAAGGAACGATGGGAAGGGGAGTGTGAATGTGAAAAACGGATTCAAAAAACGCATCGCCGGAATCCTGCTGCTGACCATGCTGTTCACCGCCGTTGGCTTCAGCGGGGGGATTGGCGTCCCGGAGAAAGCCTACGGGGCGGAAAGCGCCGTGCTTGGGGAGGCGGTGGAAAGAACCGTCACGGGATATTATCAGCAGCAGCGGGGGAAGACTCTCGCCGACTGGGAGGAAGTGGTCGCGGTCGCAGCCTCGGGGGAAGAGCTGACCGAGTATGCCCTGCCGGGGTATACCGAGCAGGTCCCGGCCAGCGATCTGATCCTAGCGCTGATTGCGGGAGACCTGGATTCCGCCGCCGAAAAAGCGGAAGCGGCCAGACGGTGGATCACATCTCCCGGCGCAGTGCCCGGGTACGGCAGCACATATGACGGCGGAATGGCCTATGGCTACACGATCCTGGCTCTGGAGGCGTACAACCGGTCGGTGCCTGCGGAAGAGCGGGTGGTTTACGGCACGGAGGCCGCTATCCGGCGGCTGGTGACCGCATATTCCGGCGGCACCGAATACACCTTCGGCTATAGCTTTGGTGGTAGCCAGCTGGATACGGATTCTGCCGGTCTGGCGCTGGCAGCTCTGTCCCTGTTCCGTCAGGCCGATGGTGTGGAGGAGCATATCGCCAAAATCCTGGGAGAGCTTCGAAGCGCCCAGGATGCTTCAGGTGGATTCGCCTCCAATGCCAACGCCACAGCATCGGTGCTGTGGGGCCTGCTGGCACTGAATGAAAATCTGTCCGGCGGCTGGGCTACCGGCTCCGGCGTGACCGTCGATCCGGTGGATGGACTGCTGACCTACCTTCTGGAGGGGGGCGGCTATCGATACGATGCCTCGGGCGGCAATGCCAACCCTTTCGCTACCAAGCAGGCTCAGATCGCTGCGGCAGACGCCCATCGGCAATCCTTGCAGACCGGCGCGCCGCCCTTTTACGCCTCCTTTCGGCTGGGGGAAAAGCAATATGTAGCGGTCGATGTCCGGGTAGTCGATCAGGAGGGACAGTATCGGGCGGTCCGGGCTATTGCCGCAGACCGGGAGATGCCGGAGGACCGCACTGCCGCCAAAGCCATTCAGGCTGCTCTGAAAACGGACGTGCCGGTGAACACTTCCGATTACCGCATCTTTGTCAACGGTGCCCTGAAGGAGGACGCTGAACTGGCAGCATACCGGATTCAGTCCGGAGATACCATTCTTGCAGTGGAGGACGATTTCACCAGCGTTTGGTATTTTGCCGATCCGGCGGATCCCCGGATAGGGGTCCCGGAAAAGAGCGTGGTCAATGGGGGGACTCAGACTCTGACGGTGATGGCAATGGACCTGCTCAATGGATCCACGGAGCCCAAGGCCGGCGTCTATGTAGCCGGTGACGGCGCGCTGCTTTCCGGCGGTTCCTATACCGCAGAAACCGGACAGATTGCCGTGACTCCGGTGACAGCCCTGAAAGTCTATCACCTGACGATGCCGAAGCGGGTGCCCTATCCGGATCGGGAAAATGTTCCCGACGGGACCGTCGCCCTGCCGGCCACAGTGGTCATGCAGGCCGGCGAGGCGCAGTCCCTGTCCGGGGTCAGGGTTCGGATCGAAGGGCCTCATGCCAATCTGCTTTACGCAACGGATCTGACGGTAGGAAACACTGACGGCAGCAGGCTGACGGTGTTTGACGCCGTGAAGCAGGCCATGGAGAGCAAGGCGGTCCCCTATGAAAATTCGGGAAGCTACATCTATTCCATCGGCGGCATAGGCGCTATGGCTTACGGCGGATTCAGCGGGTGGGTGTATACCTTCCCCGATGATGCGGGGTATCTGAACAGCACCAAAATGGCGGGAGCCATGGATCAGGAGCTGCTCAGCGAACATCGGGATATCCTGATTTATTATGGGAATGCCGGCTGGACGACCGTGTATCCGGTGGTTCGCACGAAAAAAAATACCAATGGAACGGTAACCATTTTTGTTCACAGCTACGGCTATGGAGCAACGGAAGCGGCCAATCCCCTTTCAGGAGTGAGCCTGATCTGGTCCCGGGGAACGCCCTCGGAATATCGGGCGGTGACCGACGCCTCGGGAACGGCGGCCATTCCCGCTACGGCGGCGGCGGTGGGGGTCCACACCCTGGAAGCCTCCAAGCTGACGGATGCAGGCCCCGATATCGTTCCCCTGCCGCCGGGATATACCATTATCGTGTCTGCGGGAGGGACCTCCGTGACCCCGCCGGTGGTCACGGACAGGAAGGCCTATTTATCGGTAGCCGGACCGACGGGCATTCTAAAGGCCCGCACCGGGATTTCCTGGTATCAGGGAATGACGGCCCTATCCCTGCTCCAGCAGTCGGGGCTGACCATTTCCTACGATGCCTCCGGCAGCTATGTCCGGGGGATCAACGGGATCTATGAGTTTGATTACGGCGCCGGATCGGGCTGGATGTACTCTGTTGATGGGGTCACGCCGCCTACCACGCCGGCTAATCAATACATGCTATCTGAATCGGATGAGGTACGCTGGTACTACACCAGGGATTACACCCAGGATCCCAGCTCCGCCGCCTGGTCCGGATCCGGAGGCTCCGGCGGGACGCCCGCTGCGCTGTCTGCTGTCACCGAAACGGTGAGCACCGTTACCGGAAATGACGGGATCGCCAGAGGGGCTGTCAGCACCGACCGGCTCAACGCCGCCGTGGAAAGCGCTTTAAAAGCCTCAGCTGCTCAGGGGAGCACCGGCGCATCCGTCATTTTGGATCTGAAGACCGGCGTCGATGCCAAAGGCATGGAAGCAGCGGTTCCGGGCAGTGCCTTTGCCAATCTGGTACAGAAGGGAATCCTGAAGCTGACCGTGCAGTCCGCGCTGGGCAGCATAGCGCTGGATGCGGAAGCGCTGAGGGATGTGTCCAAAGCCGGGACCGGCGATATTCTCTTCGCCCTCAAGCAAAAGCCTGAAAAGGAAAGCCGGCCGGTGATAAGCCTGTCCGTCTCCAACGGAGGAAAGGCTGTCGAAGCCTTCAGCAAGCCGCTGCTGGTGACGGTTCCTTATCGGGCGGCTGCGGGGGAAGCAGCGCAGGGTATTGTCGTATTCCAGCTGGATGCCGACGGGGCCCGTCGGCATGTCAGGGCCATGGCGTACGATGACAAAACGCAAACAGTAAGGTTCCGGGCCGACAACGCTTCGGATTTTGTGATCGCTTACAACTATAAAACCTTTGGAGATATTCAGGGGCACTGGGCGCAGAGCTCCGTGGAGGCGCTGGCCAGCCGGGACATTATCCGGGGGATGACGCCAGAAGCCTTTGCCCCGGATACCGCCGTGACCCGGGCTCAGTTCGTTGCCCTGCTGGCGGGCCTGGCCAATGCGGAGGTCCACGCAGATCGCACATCGCAATTTGGCGATGTAGCGGCAGATGCCTGGTATAGCGGGGCGGCAGCCTGGGCAGCAGAAAACGGTATCGTACAGGGTCTTCCCGGAGAAGCGGGCGGCGTTCTGTTTGCGCCGAATCAGACCATTTCCCGTCAGGACATGGCGGTCATTGTGGGCCGTTACCTGAGCTGGGCCAAGGAGCCGCTGAAGGAAACCGGCGCTGCCGCTGCCTTCAGCGATGAAGCCGGCATCGCAGATTATGCAAGAAGTTCCGTTTCGGCCATGCAGAAGGCCGGCCTGATTCAGGGGAAACCGGGATCGGGAGCCCAGCTGATTTTCGACCCCAGAGGACAGCTGACACGGGGGGAGGCGGCGAAGCTCCTGGTCGATCAGCAGCTTCGGCAGCTGTAGGGCGATCCTGCCTGCGACAGCTTTTCGCAGCAAAGCGGAGTGGCATCTGAGACGCCCAAGTGCGAAATGCGAAAAAATCAAGAAGCCCTGTCGTCACCACATGGTGACGGCAGGGCTTCTGACAGTGCAGGCGCCAAGACCCGGCACAAAAAAGCAACAAAAGCGACAACGGGAAGGAGCCCTCCGCCGCAGGCTGCCTCTTCCGCCTCCCGAGGCCGGGAGCTCCGATCCGTACCCGATCAGGCGGTATGCTTACGGCGAAGACCGATGGTCAACGCGACAATGCCGGCCAGAGACAGAAGCATCATCCCCAGGTAAAAAACAGAAATGGGCTCTCCTGCTGTCTGGGGGACGGTTTCGGTGGTCCCGGCAGTCGTATCGGCAGCGGGCGCGGGGGTCGTGCCGGCATCGGTGTTGGCAGGAGGCGTATCCGTGGGGGAGTCGGGAACGTAAACCCACTCGCCGTTCTCGTTGGGCATCCAGGTGCCCAGGGGAAGCAGGGTGTCGCTGGCTTCGACAGATCCCCCTGTTGGGGCAGCCGCCTCTACTGCCGCTGCCGTCAAGGGAAGCAGGGTCAGCGCGGACAGGACCACGGTCAGGGATAGAAACAGGGACAGCACTTTTCTTTTCATGTTACATCTCCTCCAAGAATGTTTCCTCCGGGATAGGGTCGGGGTCTGCGTGCTTCCCGCCCGCCTGCAGGTTCATACCAGTAGTTTACAGCAAAAAAAACGGCTTTTCAAGACGTAAGCGGCAGAAAAACTCGGGATTTCATACAATATTTTGAATTTTTTCGTGATTTTGTCCCCTTTACGGTCCGCCGGCGCGGCTCGGGCACATTAGGGAACCAATACCCTGGGGAGGCGCTGGCCGAAGGCGCAGATGATTTCGTAGCTGATGGTGCCGGTGGCCCGGCCGATGTCGTCGGCTGAAATCGTATGGCTTCCGTCGCTGCCCAGCAGGGTAACGATGTCCCCCGGCGAAACGCCAGGAACCTCCGTAACATCCGCCATGCACTGATCCATGCAGATGGTTCCCGCCAGCGGCGCTCGGACACCTCGGACCAATACCTGCGCCGCCGGGGAATAAGGGCGGGGAAGTCCGTCGGCATAGCCCAGCGGAAGGGTAGCGATCAAGCTCTCCCGGCCGGCGGTAAAGCGGCGTCCGTAGCCCACGGAGCAGCCGGCTGCTATCCGCTTCAGATGAACGATCCGGGCCTTTACAGACATGACCGGACGAAGCTCTGGCTGGTGCGGGAACCTTTCGCCGGACGGATAATAGCCGTAGAGCGCGATGCCGGGCCGAACCGTTTCAAAGTGAGCTGAGGGCAGAGCGAAAATCCCCGCGCTGTTGCAGAGGGTTCTCTCGGGCAAGGAAATCCCCTGCTGCCGGAGCCGATGATAAACGGTCGAAAAAACGGCTTCCTGCTGCCTCGCATAGGTGAGGTCGCATTCATCGGCGGTGGCCAGGTGAGAAAAGAGGCCTTTCAGCTGAAAATGGGACAGGCGACTGATTTTTTCCGCATCTGCGGGAAATCCGGGGTCTTCCGGCAGATATCCGATCCGGCCCATTCCTGAATCCAGCGCCAGATAGCCGCTGACGACCTTTCGTTGCCGTTCTCCGGCCTCGGAAAAGGCGGCAGCATTTTTGGCCGAGCAGGTCACGGGGATGAAATTGTATTCGACGATGGCTTCCGCGTAATGGTCCGGCGTCAGACCCAGGATCACAAGCTCCTCCTCGAAGCCGGCCTCTCGTAGCGCAATCCCTTCCCGGAGCGTGGCCACGCCGAAGGCCCGTACGCCGTTTTCCTGCAAAACCTTCGCCCTGGCAGCCGCGCCGTGACCGTAGCCGTCCGCCTTAATGATGCCCCTGATCCGGGTACTGGAGGCCAGGCGGCTTTGTAT
>JBGYKY010000149.1:0-10433 GCA_041836105.1 Bacillota bacterium
CATGACCGCCGGCGGCAACCTGGGCATCGGGCTTAACATGACCAACTTTTTCCTGGCTGTCGCGTGCGGCAATCTCTTCCTGGGCGTTTACTGCGGCACCCTGGGGTACATCGGGCAGAAAACCGGACTTTCGCTGGACCTGATCGCCCGTCATGCCTTTGGCTCCAAAGGCTCTTATCTGCCCTCGGCCATCATCAGCTTTACTCAGATCGGCTGGTTTGGTGTGGGCGTGGCTATGTTTGCCATTCCTGTCAACGGTATGACCGGCGTTCCCGTGTGGATCCTTATCGTAATCACCGGCTTTGTCATGACGATGACCGCCTACTTCGGCATTAAGGCGCTGGCGGTACTGGGCTCCATCGCGGTGCCTCTCATCGCCATCCTGGGCGTATATTCGGTAAACTGGGGCATCAATGAGGTGGGCGGCTTTATGCATGTCTTTGCGGAGAATCCCGCCAAGCCCCTGACCCTGGCCGCCGGGATCGGCATCGTGGTGGGTTCCTTTGTCAGCGGCGGCACGGCGACTCCGAACTTTTCCCGCTTCGCCAAGACGCCGGTTATCGCCGTTACCGCCACGGTCATCGCTTTCTTCGTGGGCAATTCCATTATGATGGTATTCGGTGCGGTGGGCGGAGCCGTCACCGGTGTGCCGGATATTTTCGATATCCTGATTTTGCAGGGATTGGCCATCCCGGCGGTCATTACCCTGGGGCTGAATATCTGGACCACCAATAACAATGCTCTGTACACGGCAGGGCTGGGCGTTTCCAATATCACCAAGATCCCCATGAAGCCTCTGGTGCTGGTGGCAGGGGCGGCGGGCACGGCGCTGGCGGTCTGGCTGTACTACAATTTTGTAAGCTATCTGAGCTTGCTCAGCGGCATGATCCCCCCGGTGGGCGCCGTGCTGATTATCCATTATTTTATGAACCGAAAGCAGTATGAGCAGGAAAATCCGCAGCATTGCCTGGTCAATGTGGGCAATGTGGCAGCGGTGGTGGTGGGCTCCTTAACGGGAATTTTGCTGGATTGGGGTGTTGCGCCTATCAATGCGCTGATCACCGCATCGATCATCTGCCTGGCTGCCCAGGTCCTGTCAAGAGGAAAGGATAAGTGAGAAAATGCTGCTGAAAAATCTTTTCATCGAAAACGCGAAAACCCTGTCAGACATTCGAATCGAAAACGGGCGCTTTCAGGAGATCGGAGAAGGGCTGATGCCTCTGCCGGGAGAAGATGTGGCGGATTGGGGGGGGCGGCTGGCGATCCCCCCCTATGTAGAATCCCATGTGCATCTGGATTCGGCCCTGACGGCCGGAGATCCCTGCTGGAACATGAGCGGCACGCTTTTTGAGGGCATTGAGTGCTGGGCCAAACGAAAGGATAAGCTGACCAAGCAGGATGTGAAAGAGCGGGCGGGGAAAGCCATCCGCATGCAGGCCATAAACGGCGTCCAGTTTATTCGGACTCACGTAGACGTGACGGATCCCGCCCTGACCGCTATGGAAGCGCTGTTGGAGCTTCGGGAGGAAATCCGGGATTTTGTCGATCTTCAGGTAGTTGCCTTCCCTCAGGAAGGGATTCTCTCCTACCCCAAGGGGAAGGAGCTGATGGAAAACGCCATGGAGATGGGCGCCGACTGCGTAGGGGCGATCCCTCATTTTGAGTTTACCCGGGAGTATAGCGTAGAATCGCTGAACTTCATTATGGAGCTGGCGGTCCGGTACGACCGCCTGGTGGACGTCCACTGCGATGAGATCGACGACGAGGCCTCCAGAGGATTGGAAACTCTGGCATGCAGGGCCTATGAGCTCGGCATGGGGGAACGGGTGACAGCCAGTCATACTACGGCCATGCACTCCTACAACAACGCCTATGTAACCAAGCTGATGCGGTTGCTGAAGCTGAGCGGGATCAACTTTGTGTCCAATCCTCTGGTCAACACGCATCTTCAGGGGCGCATGGACACCTACCCCAAGCGGCGCGGCGTTACCCGGGTCAAGGAGCTTCTGGCGGCAGGCCTGAACGTTTCCTTCGGTCATGACGACATTTTCGATCCCTGGTATCCCCTGGGCACCGGCAATATGGCAGACGTGGTGCATATGGGGCTCCATGTATGCCAGATGATGGGATATGAGGAAATCCTGCAATCCTACCGGCTGGTGACCCATAACGGCGCGCGGACCCTGCACCTTGCGGGATACGGCATTGCCGAAGGCAACCCCGCCAGCCTGATCATACTGGACGCAGCCAACTACTACGACGCGCTGAACCAAAAAGCAGCGGTGATGGCTTCCTACCACAAGGGGAAAAAAATTGCCGAGGCCGCGCCGGCAGCAAAGAAGGTGCTATTTTAAGCGGAGTATCCCGGATTGTCCGGATCTGACTCCGGATCTGACTACAGAAAGAGTTTGTCAAGGCAGACTCTTTCTGTTACTGTTAAATCAGATCAATGCAGCCGGAAGGGAGTGGCACTGTTGAACATCAAGGAAGTCGCCAATCGGGCCGGAGTTTCTGTGGCTACCGTTTCCAGGGTCCTGAACCATCCGGATTCGGTGGCGCCGGAAACCAGGAAGCGCATCGAATCGGTGATGGAGACTCTGGCGTATACCCCCAACTGGTTTGCCCGGGGGCTGAAGCTGAACCGGACGGGCACGGTAGCTCTCATGGTGCCGGACATGCTGGACCAGGGGTATATGGAAATCGCCAAGGGAGTGGAGGAGATCATCCGCCGAAAGGATCAGACTCTGCTGCTGTCCACTACGGAAGAGGAACGCCGCAGAGAAGTAGGGCTGATCAAGGGCTTCGTCGAGAGGAAGATTGACGGCCTGATTATCGTATCCTCTACACTGATCCGCAAGGATTTGGCGTTCCTGCGGAAGCAAAGGATGCCGGCGGTCTTTGTGGGGAAAAACCCGGAGCTGACGGGCATCAACGCGGTGGTCACCAACTATCGGGAGGCAGCGGAGGAGGCGGTGATGCACCTGGCGGAGATCGGGCGCCGCCGTATCGCTATGATCCGGGGCAGCCGCCCCATTCATGAGAACGGCGAAAAGACTCAGGGCTTCCGGGCCGCCGCCGAAAAGGCGGGGCTGGAGCTGTGGGAGGGTCAGATGGCGGAGGAGGAAAACACCATTGAGGGGGGATTTCTGGCGATGACCCGACTGCTGGATGGAGAGCCCCGGCCGGATGCCGTGTTCGCTACCAGCGATCACATGGCCATCGGAGCTATGAATAAGGTGAAGCAAATGGGCATGCGGGTCCCGGAGGATGTGGCCATCATTGGCTTTGATAACCTGCGGATCTCCGGATATGTGGAGCCGCGGATGACCACGGTGGCCAAGCCCATGTATCGCATGGGGCTGGTGGCGGCCCGGCTGCTCTCGGATCTGATGGAAGAGGGCGGCATGGCGGCGGAGCCTCAGGAGATCCTGATTCAGTCCAGGCTCAAGCTCCGCAGGTCCTGCGGCCATCAGGATCGATTGAGCGAGATCTTCTGATGTGGGGGTGAAAGGGATGTCACAAATCGATTTTATGGGGCTTCAGCTGAAAAATCCCATTATCGTGGCGGCCGGGCCCTGGTCCAGAAACGGGGAGATGGTTCGCCGCGCCTTCCAGGCCGGCGCCGGCGCCGTGGTTACGGAAACCATTGTCAATGAGGTCAACCCGGACATTCGGCCCCGGATGGCCTATGACGGCCAGGGAGTTCAGAATATTCGGCTGTACAGCGATATGCGGATCGAAGAGTGGGAGCAGGAAATCCGGCTGGCCAAATCGGAGGGCGGCGTGATCATTGCCAGCGTCTGTGCCCAGACGCCTTCGGAAATCAAATATCTGGCGACCAAAATGGAAAAAATCGGCGTCGATGCCATCGAGCTGGGGATCGCATCTCCCATGGGAGAAGGAGTAGAAGTCATCGCCTCCTCGCCGGAGCGGGTGTACGAGCTGACAAAGGCGGTGGCAGACGCCGTTGAGATCCCTGTGATGGTCAAGCTTTCTCAAAACGCCTCCAACATTGCCCGGAACGCTCGAGCGGCGGAAAAGGCCGGCGCCCGCGGCATCAGCGCCATCGACACCATCCGCTGTATCATTGGGGTGGACATCGATACAGGCAAACCGCTGCTGACTACCTACGGCGGGTATTCGGGGGGGCCCATTCGGCCCATGGGGCTGGCATCTGTGGCGACGGTTGCCCAGAGCGTCCGGCTGCCCGTTTGCGGCATCGGCGGCATCGAAACCGGCCGTCATGCTTTGGAATACATGATGCTGGGCGCTTCTACCGTTCAGCTTGGCACCGCTATTTTGCTGGAAGGCTATTCCGCCATCGGCCGGATTTTAGCGGAGCTGGCGCAATGGCAGGAGAAAAAAGGGATCGCCGATCTGGCTCAGCTCCGGGGCATGGCCCTGCCGGAGCTGAAGGCCTTTGACGACATTGCGCTGGAGCCGAAGACCGCAAAAAGCGCGGGGACGGCCTGCCGGGATATCGCCTGTCGGAAATGTGCCAGAGCCTGCCTTTACGATGCGATTGAGAAAAAAAGCGACGTCATCACCATTGAAAGGGATCGATGCCGCGGCTGCGGGCTCTGTGTCAGCCTATGTCCGGAGAAGCTGATCCGGCTGGCTTGGTGAGAGGCGGCCTATCAGACGATATCCCCGTCGCTTTGAGCATCCCTTTTCGCCTGCCCGTTTCCCTCCGGCGCCTCCGGATGGCTCTCGCCCCAGCGGCACATTTCGTTGAGCACCGGGATCAGAGAAAGCCCCTTTTCTGTCAGGGAGTATTCCACTCGCGGCGGAATCTGAGGGTACTCCTGGCGCAGGACGATACCGTCGCGCTCCAGCTCCTTCAGCTGAGCGCTGAGCATTTTGTAGGTGATCGCAGGAACCCTGCGCTTTAATTCATTAAACCGCAGGAGACGAAAGGAGGCCAGCTGGTAAATGATGCGCATTTTCCATTTGCCGCCGATGACCCGCAGCGTGTGCTCAAAGGGAGCTTGCGTAGACTGACATGGAATTTTCATTTTCACTATCCTTTCAGTAAGTATAGCACATAAAAGTAAATACTTGATATGATGAGAGCGAATGATACAATGTATATATTACCGGAAGGAGTTGCAAAAAACAAGAGAAAAGCGGCTCTGGCGGCAAAGAGCAATGAGGCGGCGTCTGCTGCGCAGGCAGCCATGAAAGCGGGAAGGAGTAAGACATGAAAATGAAAGCCATTGGACTGGAGGAATTTGGAGGACCGGAGGTATTGCAGGTTATTGAAATGGATCGGCCCCGGCCGGCGGACGATCAGGTTCTTGTGCGGGTGCAGGGCGTCAGCCTGAATTTTGCTGACGTTCAGACCCGTAAGGGTGCTTTTCACGGAGGAGGCGCCGCCTTCCCCCTGGTCCCCGGACTGGACTGCTTCGGGATCGCAGAGGAGGTGGGTGCGCAGGTGGGCGGGATCCGGCCGGGAGATCGGGTCATCGCGTTCCCTCATACGGGAACCTATGCCCAGTACGTACTGGCCGATGGGAATCTGGTATTCCCCATACCTGACGGGATTTCTTTGGAGCAGGCGGCGGCCAGTCCGCTGGTCACCTTCGCCTCCCATATGCTGTTGGATAAGGTTGCCCGATTGGAGGACGGCGAAAGCCTGCTGATCCACGCGGCAGCCGGCGGCATCGGGACATCGGTGCTTCAGATCGCCCGCACTATGACCTCCGGTCTGCTCATCGGTACCGTGGGGAGCGCCGATAAGGCCGCCCTGGCCAAGGAAGCCGGTGCCGATGCTGTCATTGTCGACAGGGAAGAGGATTTCGTTCAGCGGGTTCGGGAGCTGACGGACGGGCGAGGCGTCGATGTCATTCTGGATTCCCTGGGCGGGGATTACCTGAGCCGGGGCATGGAGTGCCTGGCTCCCTACGGGCGGCTGGTGGTGTTCGGAAACGCTACGGGATCCTATGGGCAGCTAAATACGGGCCTGCTCCACAGCAGCACCCGCTCGGTGCTGGGATACAGCTCGGTGACCACCCGGAAGACACGGCCCCAATGGTTTGCCGATACGGCGCCAGCAGTCATTCGCCTGATGGAGGAAGGAAAGCTGGACATGAAGGTTTCCCGGGTGATGAGCATGGAAGAGGCGGCGGAAGCGCATCGCCTGATGGAGGAAGGTCGGGTCGCCGGCAAGCTGGTACTGCGGGTCCCCGATACCTGGTAAAGAGAGGAGGGCCCATGGCCGGCAGATATTCTGTCAGAACGAAGGTGATCTGGGGGCTTCTCCTGTTGGGGTTTGCCCTGATGGAATTTCCGGGGGTATTCCTTTTTCGGGACAAGGTCACTCCATTTTTGTTTGGCTTGCCTTTTATCTACGGTTACATTCTCATCTGCTGGGCCTACATGTGCCTGGTGCTGCTGTATGCGTATCGGACCGACTGGGGCAGAGGCACGAAAAAATGAGGGCGCTGCGGGCCTCGGGATGTGAAATGCAGGCAGGCATGCCCCAGTGCGGCCGGAGGTAATAGAACAAAGCGAAAGGCGACAGAGCGGCAAAAGAGCCCTTCCCTCCTGCACTGGGAACGGCTCTTTTGCCCGAAAAGTGATTATATCATTAAGAAGGAGTATGTTGAAAAAGGGTATCCCTTTCATCGGTGGGAACAAACAGCAGTGATTGTCTGTCCGCTCCTGAGTATTATGATAGCGGCTTTATGTGATGGATTCATGTTGATTCCCTGAATTACCTATGATAAAATGAAGTGAGTTTGACAACCGATGCCGGTGTGCGGTGTAAACGCGCAATCCAAGAGGGAGGTCAAGAGCACTCTGGTGGTTGGCCGGAGTGTTTTTTTATTGGGAAAGTGGGCATATGAACAATATGAACAAGAAGGGGAGGAAATTCCCGGCGCTGCTGACAGCGATGCTGCTGATCGCATCACAGTGGGCCGTTGCGTGGGCCGCAGAGCCGCTTTCTGCTTCCGCTGTCTGGGAAGGGGAGCTGGCGCTTCGGGTGGACCGGGCGATGGCCGACACGGGAACGCTTTTGCTTCGGCAGGTTCCGGAGCCGGCTATCGGATCTATCGGAGGGGAATGGATGCTTTTGGGGCTTGCGGCCGGCGGACAGCCGATCCCTGAGGAGGTCCGGAGAGGGTATCTGGAGCGGGTCAACCGGCAAATGGCGGAGAGCGGGGGCGTGCTGAGCCGGACAAAGTATACGGAGTACGCCAGGCTGATTCTGGCGCTGACCGCTCTGGGACAGGACGTCCGACGGGTGGGCGGATATGACCTGCTGGAAAAGCTGGGGGATCTTTCCCTGCTGAAAAAACAGGGGATCAACGGGCCGGTCTATGCACTGATTGCTCTGGATTCCCATGGCTACCCCGCTCCGGGAAGTCCGGGCGCCGCAGAGCCGGCCACCAGGGAAGCGCTGCTGAGTTGGATCCTGGCGCAGGAGCTGGCGGATCCCGGCGGCATCCGGGGAGGCTTTAATCTCACCGGACAGGGAGCGCCGGATCCCGATATGACGGCCATGGTGCTTCAGGCGATAGCGCCATACCGGGCAGATCCGGCGGCGGAGCAGGTTGTGCAGCGGGGGTTGGCGGCCCTGGAACGCATGGAGACGCCGGGAGGCGGGTTTGCCTCTCGGGGAGTGGAAACTTCCGAAAGCTTGGCGCAGGTCATCGTTGCCAAAAGCGCTCTGGGGCTGGATGCATCCGCACACGTGGAAGCGCTGCTGAAATATTACAAGCCGGGGGGCGGCTTTGAGCATGTCCTCGGCGACGGCGGCAACCCCTTGGCTACGGAGCAGGGACTGTATGCCCTGGCGGCTTATAAGCTGGCTGTTACCGAAGGCCGGAGCCTGTATGACATGAAGCACGTGACCATCGCCGGAGCGCTTCGGGAGATCCGGGTAGAGCTTAACGGCCAGGAGGTGAGCTTTGACCAGCCGCCTATCAACAGGAACAGTCGGGTGCTGGTTCCCTTCCGGGCGCTCTTTGAGGCCTTTGGTGCAAAGGTCTCCTGGGATGGCAGCCGGCAGGAAGTGATCGGGGTCCTGGCGGATCGGGAGGTTTGGCTGCGCATCGGAAGTCCCATTGCCCGGGTCCGGGGGACGGCGGTTTCTCTGGATGTACCGGCCGTCATTGAAAATGGGCGGACCCTGGTTCCGGTTCGGTTCGTTGCGGAAAGTCTGAACGCAGAGGTGGCTTGGGACGAATCGCGGCAGCTGGTAAGGATCACAACCAAATAGGGCGGCGGCCCGGGCCGCCGCCCGAAGCCGCTGTCAGCAAAGCGGAGGCACTCGGGGGCGCCGCTGCGGGAGCCTCTTCAAAATCCGGGACAAATCCGGGGTGTTGGAACAGGAAGTACAGAAAGAAGGAATGGTTATGAAGCATCTGCGGCGGAAGTCTCTGCCCCGGCGCATCGCTCTTTTTCTGCTCGTGCTGATGACAGCCCTGAGCGCCGTCGGCTGCGGCGGCTCAGGGCCCTCGGATACGCTTGCTTCGGGCTCCGGGAGCAGCGCGACCCCGGCGCCCGTTCAGACCGGCACCGAGGGGGCTCTCACCGTCGTCACCGGCGAGAAAACGATCGAGGCCGGCGAAAGCCCGGGGTCGGGCGGAGCCGCTCCCCCGGGCCTTCCGGCGGCCTCGGCTCCGGCAGCGTTTGCTTCTGCCGACGAGAGCGACGGCGCACCGGCCGTTTCCGGAAAGGCGCAGGTCACCGTTTCCATCAGCGCCGCTGTCCTTTTGGATCGTCTGGAGGAGCTGGACCCCGCCAAGCGTGCGCTGGTGCCGGCGGACGGCATGCTGGTGCCGGCGCAGGCCGTTTCCTGGAAAGCGGGAGATACGGTTTTCGACGCTCTGCTGGCGGTCACCAAGGACCGGGAGCTCCATATGGAATACGTGTCCACTCCCCTGTATCAGAGCAGCTATATCGAGGGGATTGGAAACCTGTACGAGATGGATGCCGGCCCTCTTTCCGGCTGGATGTATAAGGTGAACGGCGTCTTTCCGGGGGTGGGGTGCAGCCGGTACGAGCTTGAGGCCGGCGACGTCATCGAATGGGTGTACACCTGCGATCTGGGAAGGGACGTAGGAGGGGATTGGGATGAACAGAACAGCGACCGATAGCTTTGGAACGTCTCATCCGTCCATCAGCTTTATCTATTTCATCCTGATGGCGATCTTCAGCGTGATTTTTCTGCACCCCCTCTGGATGCTCCTGTCCTTTGGGGGGGCTTTTCTTTATGCGCTGCATTTGAAAGGCCGCCGGGTGCTGCCCTTTTTTGCTGGCTTTGTTCTGCCGGTGGTGCTGCTGTCCTCACTGGTCAACCCGCTGTTCAATCATCAGGGGGCTACCATTCTTTTCTACCTCCGCGACAATCCCGTCACGGCGGAATCCATCGCCTACGGCCTGGCTACCGGCGCCATGTTCGGGTGCATCCTGCTATGGCTTTCCTGTTATCAGGAGGTGATGACCTCGGACCGGCTGATCCATCTTTTCGGGAAGCTGGCCCCCGGCGTATCCCTGATTTTCGCTATGGTGCTCCGGTTTATCCCCAAGTGCCGGGCACAGCTCCGGGTCATTACGGACGGACAGCAGGCCATGGGGCGGTTTCTCGGAGCGGAGAGCGTGCGTCAGCGGGCTCACGACGGGATGAGAGTGCTCTCCATCCTGGTGACCTGGGCGCTGGAAAACGGCATTGATACCGCGGATTCCATGCGTGCCAGAGGCTACGGCCTTCCCGGACGGACCAGCTACTCCCTGTATCGATTTGATTCCAGAGACCGAAGACGCGCGGCGGGGTTGGGTATTCTGCTGGCGCTGATCCTGTGGAGCGGTGCGCAGGGAGCCGGATCCCTTACTTTTTTCCCCTGGATGGAGCTCTCGGCGATACGGGGGGTCTGGATCCCGGGGACGGCGGCTTACGGTATTTTCTGTCTGACGCCTTTCGGGATGGGCGTGCTGGAAAGCTGGCGCTGGAAACGTTTGCGTGGAGGGGATGCCGTTGGGCAAGCTGATCTTTGAAATCGACAAGCTGACCTTTTCCTATCCGGGAAGGGAGGAACCCTGTCTCCGTGAAATCGACCTTCGCATCCGGCAGGGCGAGTTTATCGTGCTCTGCGGAAAATCCGGCAGCGGCAAGAGCACGCTGCTGCGCCATCTGAAGCCTTCATTAACGCCTCACGGGCTTCGCCGGGGCAATGTCCTATTTGACGGAACGCCGACAGATGAGCTGGCGCATCGGAGAGAGACCGCAGGCATCGGATATGTGCTGCAAAACCCGGATCACCAGCTGGTGACGGACAAGGTCTGGCACGAGCTGGCCTTTGGGCTGGAAAGCCTGGGCTGCGATACCCGGGCCATTCGCCTTCGGGTGGCGGAAATGGCCAGCTTTTTCGGCATCCAGACCTGGTATCGCAAGGATGTCACGGAGCTATCCGGGGGGCAGAAGCAGC
>JBGYKY010000150.1:0-27160 GCA_041836105.1 Bacillota bacterium
ACAGCCCGACAGACCCGTCAGAAAGAGGGCGATCAGCAGCAAAAAGCTCAGCAGTGCGCCTGCTCTGTTGTTCCGTGTTTTCATGTTGGTTCCTTATTTCCGATCCCGGCGTGCCTGCACAGGCTGTTATTCTCCCAGGTACGCCTTTTTAACCTGCTCGTTGCCCAGCAGCTCCCGGCCCGGGCCCTCTAAAATAATCTTGCCGATCTCCATGACGTAGGCAAAATCGGAGATTTCCAGGGCCGCCTTAGCGTTCTGCTCAATGAGCAGAACGTTGACCCCGGCCCGGTTGATTTCGCGGATGATCTCAAAGATGCTCTTGACCACCAGCGGAGCCAGCCCCAGAGAGGGCTCGTCCATCATCAGCAGCTTGGGCTTGCTCATCAGCGCCCTGCCCACGGCCAGCATCTGCTGCTCGCCGCCGGACAGGGTGCCGGCCGTCTGCCATTCCCGTTCCTTCATGCGGGGGAACAGCTCAAAGACCCATTCCTTATCCCTTTGAATCCGAGCCTTGTCGTTCCGGGTATAGGCGCCCAGCATCAGGTTTTCCTCCACGGTCAGATTAGGGAACACCCTTCTCCCCTCGGGGCAAAGGATGATACCCTCCTGCACGATGTCCTTGGTTTTCATTCCGGTGATATCGACGCCGTCGCAGATCACCGTGCCCGCGGTTTTGGGCACCAGGCCCATGATCCCTTTCAGCATCGTGCTCTTTCCGGCGCCGTTAGCGCCTACCAGGGAGATGATTTTTCCGCTCTCCACCACCATATCGATACCTCGGAGCGCGTGGATCCCCCCGTAATGCACCTGCAGATTTTTAATTTCCAGCATTATTCGTCCACCCCCAGATACGCTTCGATGACCTTCGGATCGTTTTGGATCTCCTTCGGGCTTCCGCTGGCAATGGTGGTCCCATAGTCAAGCACATAGATCCGGGTACAGATGCCCATGACCACCTGCATGTGATGCTCAATCATCAGGATGGACAGATCAAAATCGTCTCGGACCCGAGCCACAAGGTGCATCAGCTCGTCGGACTCCTGAGGGTTCATCCCGGCCGCCGGCTCGTCCAGCAGCAGCAGCTGGGGGCGGGTGGCCAGGGCCCTGGCAATCTCCAGATGCCGTTGCTTCCCATAGGGCAGCGAGGCGGAGACCTCGTCCCGAACATCGGCCAGGCCCAGCATTTCCAGAAGCTCCAAAGCCTCCCGGCGGACCCGCTTTTCCTCCCGTCTGTTAAGCATAAGGGTAGCGGCAAAGGGGTTGGCCTTCATGGTCATGTGCTTGGCGATCAAAACGTTTTCCAGTACGCTCAGGCTTTTGAAGAGCCGAATGTTCTGGAAGGTTCTTCCGATCCCCTTTCGGGTGATAACGTCCGGCGTCGGGACCAGTCGCTTGTCGTACTTCCCCAGGTTTTCTCCGGCGTAGGTCGCCGCCGTTTTTTTATCCGGATAATTGCTGGACAGCAGCTCGCCGTTCAGATAAATAGCGCCGTTCGTCGGGGCATACACCCCGGTGATCGCGTTAAAGGCGGTGGTTTTTCCGGCGCCGTTGGGCCCGATCAGGCCGATGATCTCATTCTTGTCGATGCTTAGGTTCAGGTTGTTGACTGCGACGACGCCGCCGAACTGCACCGTTACATCGCAGACCTTCAGGACGCATGGCTTTACGCTCATCTACCTCACCTCCCCGGCCTTTTTCGCCCATCCCGGCCCCTGCTTCAGCCGTTTAAAAAGGCGCAGGAGTCCGTCCCAGGAAAACTCCCGGTTCCCCATAAGCCCCCGACGGTAAAACAGCACGATAATCATCAGCAGCAGACTGAAAATGACCATCCGCAGGCCGGGACGGAAGAGGGGCACCTGCCAGGAGCCGATGAAGAGAGCCTCATCGAAGAATCGCAGCCACTCCTTTCCGGCGGTAATGGCAAAAGCGGCGATACAGGTCCCCGTAATGCTGCCCATGCCGCCCAGCACAATGATCAGCAGGATTTCGTAGGTGACCATGATCTTAAACTGGTTGGAATCCACCGCCGTCAGATGTGCCGCCAGCAGTCCGCCGCCGATACCTGCAAAGAAGGCAGAAACGGCAAAGGACATCTCCTTGTGCTTAAACAGGTTAATGCCCATGGCCTCCGCCGCGATCTCATCCTCCCGGATGGCTTTGAACGCCCGGCCGTAGGAGGACCGGATCAGTAGCGCCATAACAGCAATGCCGGCAACGCTGACGCCCACCGGGATAAAGATCGTGCTGAAGCCGGGAATGCTTTTGATGCCCAGGGATCCGTTGGTAATGGGGGCCAGCTGGTCATTGGCGATGACTGCCCGGATGATTTCGGAAAAGCCCAGGGTAGCAATGGCCAGATAGTCGCTTTTCAGCCGCAGCACCGGTGCGCCGATGAGCGCGGCAAAGGCGGCTGCCAGCACACCGCCCAGCAGCAGGGCCGCTCCGAAGGGAAGCTCCACCCGGGCCAGCCCCTCCGCTATGGGCGTCAGATAGTACACGTTGGGGCGCAGCTCTGCGGGGATGGTCAAAATCCCCACCGTATAGGCGCCGATAGCCATAAACCCGGCCTGCCCCAGTGAAAAGAGCCCGGTAAATCCGTTGACCAGGTTCATGGATACGCCGATCAGCGCGTAAATAAAGGCCAGCCGAACGATCCGCACGGTATAGGAGGTGCCGATGATACCGTTATCCAGCAGATACAGCAGCACCAGCCCCGCGGCGATCAGCACGGTGGTCAGGATCACTTTTGTCGATTTCTTCATTCCCATGGCTTCACACCTTTTCTGTAATATTTTCACCAAGCAGTCCTGTGGGTCGGAACACCAGCATGATGATCAGCAAAACAAATGTAAAAGCGTCGCTGTATCCGGTCATGGACGGGAACAACGCCACCAGGAAGGTTTCCGCCAGGCCGATGACGAAGCCGCCGACAACGGCGCCGGGAATGCTCCCGATGCCGCCGATAACCGCTGCCACAAAGCACTTCAGCCCCGGCATGACGCCGCTGAAGGGATAGACCATGGGCCTGGGCGAAAAGTACAGGACCGCGCCGATGGCAGCCAGCGCCGACCCGATGACAAAGGTGATCGTAATGATCGTATTTATTTCGATGCCCATGAGGCGGGAAGCCTCATAGTCCTTGGAAACGGCCCGCATGGCCATTCCGATCTTTGTATGATTGACAAGATAAATGAGAGCGAAGAGCAGGATGACGGTCACCACCGGAGTAATGAACGTCACTGCGGGCGCGGAAACATCGCCGATTTTGTACACGTGCTGGAGAAATCCCAGCTTGGGGAAGGAGCGGGGCAGCCCGGTAAACAGATAGGTGGCCAGATTTTCCAATAAAAACGATACGCCGATGGCGGAAATCATAATGGACATCCGCGGCGCTTCCCGAAGAGGCTTGTAGGCCGCCCGCTCAATGGCCACGCCCAGAATCACCGTAGCCGCCACTACAAACACGATGGCCAGATGCCACGGAAGCAGGAAATTGGAAATGGCGAAGATGGTAAAATAGCCCGCCATCATAAAAATGTCGCCGTGAGCAAAGTTAATCAGCCTCAGAATCCCGTACACCATAGTGTAGCCGATGGCGATCAGGGCGTAAGCACTCCCCAGTGACACGCCGGTGACGCAATTCTGCAAAAAAGTTGTCAGATCCATAAATGCTGTTCCCCTTTATTGAATGGAGATCCTTTGTTAAGTTAACGAATAATTGCCCGAAGATGCCGCGTTTTCGGAACAGAGGGAAAAACAGGAGACAGGACATGGGCGCCCATATCCTGTCTCAAGCCTTCGTCAAAGAGAAGGGCTATTGAACGTTTACAACCTGCAGGAACTTAAACTCTCCGTTCTCGATCGTCTTGATGACGGCCATGCTCTTAACGGCATCCCCGTTTTCATCGAAGTTGATAACCCCCGTTACGCCTTCAAAATCATGGGTGGCTGCCAGGGCATCCCGAATAGCCGCACCATCTGTGGAGCCGGCTCTCTCGATGGCGTCCAGCGCTACCATATAGGCATCGTAGCCCAGCGCGGCAACCGCCGGGATGCTGGCTTCCCGGCCGGCCAGATATGCCGTATATCCCTCCACAAACTCCTTGGTCACCGGGTTGGACTCAGCCAGCCCCTCGTCGAAGAAGGTGGACAGCACCACGCCTTCGGCCTTGGCGCCCGCATTCTCAATGATGGTGGCATTTTCCCAGGTGTCGCCGCCCATGATGGGCGCGGTGATGCCGATATCCCGAGCCTGCTGAATGATCAGGGGCGCGGTGGTAATGGAAGAGGGTGCGAAGATAACGTCGGGATTCTTTGCTTTGATGTTCTGCAGAATGGCGTTAAAGTCTGCCTGGTTCTGCTGGAAGGTCTGGGACTCCACGATGGCGTCCGGGTTTCCGGACAGCTCCTTAAAAGCTGTCTCAAAAAAGCTGCCCAGGCCGGTGGAGTAATCATCGCCCAGCTGAGTGATGACCGCCGCGGTCTGCGCGCCGTTCTGGATGGCATAGTTGGCCACCACGGTGCCTTGGAAGGGATCCAGGAAGCAGACGCGGAAATAGTAGTCGTTTCCTTTGGTTACCTGCGGATTGGTGCAGGATGCGCCGATAGCCGGAATGCCGGCTTCTCGGAAAATGTCGCCGGCAACGATGGATACGCCGGATCCGTAGGAGCCCAGAACGACGGAAACGCCCTTGTCTACCAGGTAGTTGGCCGCGGTTGCCGCTTCTGTCTTATCTGATTTATTATCGGAAACGATCAGTTCAACGGCGTACTCCTCTCCGTCAATGTTGACCGTGGGCCGGACGGTGTTGGCATACTTCATGCCGTCCATCTCCTGGGCGCCGCCGCCGCCGTTTTCGCCGGTCAGGGGCTCAAAGACGCCGATCTTGATAACCTTGTTGCCGCTGGCATCCCCGCCGCCGCACCCCCCCAGGAATGCAGAAAGCATCAGAACCACCACCAGCAGTGCCGAAATCCTTCTCATTGATTTCTCCTCCTTCGTGAATGCTCATCTTTTTTCGTGTTGCGGCTGAAAACGAGCAGGCTCCGATTGCACGGTCCCCTTCATCAACAGACGCCTTTATAATTATATATTTTTTTAGAAAAAAGTAAAGAGAAAAGCCGCTTCTTGTATGAAAGATTGCGCGCGATGGAGCATTTGCGAAAAGGGCCCGAGGAGAATGATCGATGAAAAAAGAGGCTTCCTGCCGAGGGCTCGGCCATCGGCGCTACGGGGTGAAAGCGCAGGAGGAGCAGGCGAACTGACGCCGCCCGCTCCTCCTGCTGAAGATGAATAGAAAGGAAAGATCAAATTTCTCGCTTGCGCCACGCTAAAATGCGGCAAACGCCTTGCCATAGCTGACACACTCGTCCTTTTGCGGCGCCTCCTGCATAATGAGGCCCTCGTCGTAAAGATTGGCTCCCGTATCCTTTACTCGCTCCACCCACTCTCGCATCCACCGGCCGTCTCCCCAGCCGTACGAACCGAAAAGAGCGACCTTCTTTCCGGAGAGGCTGCCTTCTATCGAGGCAAAAAACGGTTCAAACTCTGCCTCCTCCAGCACCTCATCGCCCATAGAGGGGCAGCCGAAAGCCAGCTTGTCACACTGATCGATGGTGTCGGCGCTGGCCTGGTCCACTGAAAGCAGCGTGGCATCCGCTCCGCCCTGCTTCATTCCCTCCAGGATGGCTTCGGCCATCGCCTGGGTGTTGCCGGTTCCGCTCCAATAAATAATGGCTGTCATTGATGATTCCTCCTGTCCTGCTTACACCGACCCTTTTCAGGACCGGCAACCACAATTTTAGTTAGCTTTGACTAACCTTCAGGGGAAAAATCAGCCTGCTGCTGCAAAATCCATAGGGGCGAGGATCGGAACACGGCAGAAGGCGTTTGCATCGGGTTAGTCATCGCTAACTATAGTAAGTATAGCGCCCTCTGTTCCTCTTGTCAATACCGATTGTGCCATCTCCTGTTTTCCTGCGGATTTTTGTGGTATAATCCTTGTACGGACCCGTTCCGATACGTATTGCACAGACAGGATAGGAGGTAAGACACATGAAATGGAGATGCCTGGTTTGCGGACATGTACACGAAGGAGAGGAGCCCCCTGCTCAGTGCCCCGTCTGTAAGGTTCCGGCGGAAAGATTTGTTCCCGTTGAAGAAAAATAACCCGATGAGGGAATAAAAAAAGCCACGCTCAGTCGTGGCTTTTCCCATCCTTCTCTGCTCCTTTGCATTGCGCTTCGGCCTGGCGGCCATCCCCGGCGCCAAGCCGGGCGAACGGGCAGTCTCCCTGCCCGCCCCTCTATTTAAATGTCCTGTGGATGTTGTCCGATGCGGTGGCGAACACGGCGGTGGCATAGCAGAGGTCGAATTCCAGCAGATCTCCCGGCCGGAGCGCCCGGGCGCAGTTTTCCACATCCAGGATCAGATGATCGCTGCTGGCCCCCAGAATCTCTATCCCGGCTTCCCGGCATCGGAGCAGCTCGGGGTAAGCGATATCAACTTTTCCGAGAGCTGCCAGGGCTCTTTTTCGGATTCCCCGATCCTCGTAGACGCCCACCTGCCCGAAGGCGTCGTAGGACAGCTCCCCCACGGGATAGCTGGGCTTTTCCCGGACCTCGATCAGCTGGACCCGCAGCGTGAAGACATCTTGGTGCAAAAAGGTCATATCCGTCCCGAACTGCTGCATCATATCATAGGCCAGGACGATCCCTTCTCCTACGCGCAGATGGTTGATCCGCGCCGGTATGGTACCATCCAGCACCACCGGCAGCGAGGTGCTGCCTCCCCCGGAGATGATTTCCAACTGCCTGCCAATGCCTCTTTCCACCTCCTCCGCCAGATCCACCAGCTCCTGAAGCTTTTCCGGCGTGGCCCGAACGGATCCGTAGCACCCCAGGTTGGTCCCAATGCCCAAAAGATCCACGTTGGACAAGTGGTTTTCCACATAACGAGCCGCCCGAACCAACTCCTCCCGATCCCAGAAGCCCTCTCTTAAATCCCCCAGGTCCGCCATCAGCACCACCCCGTGACGCCGCCCTTGGCTGATGCACGCCTCGTTGACGGCCTCCAGCAGCGCAGCTTCACTGTGGAGACTGAATTCGCAGTGCTCCACCACCAGGTCTACCTCGCTGAGCATGGGTACCCGGATCATGGCGAAGGGCCCCCGGAGCCCCGCCGCTTTGGCTCGGACGATCTGCTCGATCCGGGAGGAAGCAATGCTGGTGCACCCGGAGTCCCGGTACATCCGAACCATTTCCGGAATACCGTTAAACCCCTTGATGACACCGGAGACAGAAATCCCCTGCCGCCCGCAGCGTTCGACTACCTGCTCAATGTTATGCCGCAGTTTTTTCAGATCAATCTCCAGATTCGGATATCGTTTCGTGACTGCTTCCATCTCCTCTTCTCTCCCTCTCCGTTCCGGTTCATTGCTTTTGGCTTTGCCGGGGATTCGGCTGCCCGCGCCTGACAAAGGGAAACACCGGGCGGAAATTTGCCCCGGGCTGTCCTAAAAGCGCCTGTTTTCCTCCGCGTGGCGAATAATCTTCTTGCCCGTCGTCTTCTCAAATTCCCGATCCCGAACGGTCATTTTCTTAATTCTCTTAAAGAAGGGAACCTCGGCATTGATCTTGTCGATTTCTTTCCATAAGTATGCTTGGATTTCGTCCCTGGCCGGATTTTCCCCCAGGACGGCTGCCACCTCTTCTTCATCGGGGAAAATGGAGGCAAAGATCAGCACCTCCTCACCATCCTCGCTGTCCCGGCCGAAAACCATGGACTCCTTGACCATGGGGATAGCGGACAGATAGTACTCCAGCTCCTCCGGATAAACATTTTTGCCGTTCCTGGTGATGATGACGTTTTTGCTCCGCCCGGTCAGGTAGATGTAGTTCTCCTCGTCGATGTACCCCAGATCTCCGGTGTGAAGCCAGCCGTCCACCAGCACCTTGGCCGATTCCTCGGGCATTTTATAATAGCCCAGCATCACATTTCCCCCTCTGACGGCAATCTCGCCGATGCCCGTTTCCGGATCCGGGTCGAGGATTTTGGCATCAAAGCCGGGCAATACGTAGCCCAGGGAATCATGCCGATAGAATCGATCCGGGTTCAGGGCGCAGATGGGCGCACACTCGGTCAGCCCGTATCCCTGCAGGGCCGTAATGCCGAAGTCGCATATCCCCTGAAGCGTTGTCGGGCTGATAGCGGCGCCGCCGCAGATAATCATCCGCATCCGCCCGCCGAACAGATCGGTGATTTTTTTCAGGAAGACCGGCCCCAGGTCGATGCCCAGCTTCTTCGTCCTTCGATTAATGGCGATAATCCTGCGAAGAGCTTTGTCCTTTCCTGCTTTTTGTGCATTCTGCCAGATTTTTTTATACAGGCTCTCCAGGATCAGGGGTACCGCCAGCAGCATGGTGGGGCGGACCTCGGACAGGTTTTTGACGATGTGCTTCAGCCCCTCGCAGTAAGCAATGGCCGCCCCTTTATAAAGAGGCATCAGAAACCCGCAGGTGCATTCGTACGTATGATGAATGGGAAGAATGGAGAAAAAGATGTCGTCCGGCCGGACCTCCAGCAGCGTAGGCGCTGCCATTAATTCCTCTGCAATGTTGCCATGGGAAAGCATCACGCCCTTAGACACCCCGGTGGTTCCGGAGGTAAAGAGGATAATGCTCATGGCATCCCGAACGATCTGCGCGTCCACAAACGATCGGTCGCCCCCTGCCAGAAGGGCCTGCCCTTCCTCAATGAGCCGGTGAAAGGATAAGACCGGCTCCCGGTGTTCCCCGGCCTGCAGGCTCACAACCATTTCTAAGCTGTGGGCCCCGCTTTCCTTCATGTTCAAGAAATCCTCGGCGAACCGCTGATCGCAGAGCACGCAGGCCACTTCGGCTTCCATAATCAGATTTTTCAATTCCTTGACGGGAAGTTCCTTATCCAGAGGGACCACAACGCCGGTTCCGCAGACCGCCGCCAGGTAGGAGATCCCCCAGGCTGCACTGTTATCACCGATAACGGAAATCTTCTTATCCTTCATCCCTCTGGCGATCAGTGCCGTCCCCAGCCCGTTGACCTGCTCCAGCAGTTGTCCGTAGGTGGTGGGGATATATTCCCCTCCCCGGACCTCCTTGTCATAAATGGCCACGTTGTCCCGATACAACTCCGCGCTGGTTTCCAGCATGTGCTTGATGTCCATAACGGGCCGGCTGTCCTTGTACCGCACCCTCGGATCCGTGCTGGCGCTCAGCGCCGCGGCTCTTCGGATCGCATGGTCCATGTCCTTCTGCTTCAGGGCTTTGTATTCCTCATTCGACATCATCAGCTAACTCCTCCTTCAAATTCCCTGCTGTAAACCTCTTGATCTTTCGGGTGGTGGTCTTTTCAAACTCGGTCTTCCGAACGTGAAACCGTTTGACTCGCTTGTACAGCGGCATCTGCTCATTGATGCCGTCAATTTCTTTCTTCATAAACCGATAGATGGCCTCCGGCTCCGCCAGCCCCTTATCCTCCAAAAGCAGCGGGTAGTTGGGGTACACCTCCGCCTGCACCACGATGTCGCCGCTCCGGTCGTCCAGCACGCCGTGCACCAGCACCTCTTCGATGTAAGGGCTGCCCGTCAGATAGTATTCCACCTCCTCCGGAAAAATGTTTTTCCCGTTTTTGGTGACAATAACGTTTTTCTTCCGGCCGGAGATGTAGAGGAACCCGTCCTCATCCAGCCGTCCGTAGTCGCCGGTGTGCAGCCATCCGTCCCGGAGCACCCGGGCGGTTTCCTCCGGATCCTGATAGTATCCCAGCATCACCGACGCGCTTCGGCAGACGATTTCTCCGATGCCGTTTTCATCGGGATCCACGATCCGGATCTCCGTTCCGGGGAGAGGGAGGCCCGCCGCTGCCGCCTTGCTGTAGCGATCTTTGTTGACGGCGATGATCGGAGCGCACTCCGTCATGCCGTATCCCTGGATCATGGGAAAGCCCATGGCTTCAAAGTCTTCAATGACCGCCGGGTTAATGGCAGCGCCTCCGGCGATGAACAGCTTAATGTGTCCGCCGGTGACCTGGTGGATATCCTTGAAGATTTTCCGGACAGCTGCCTGCTGATTGTACAGCTTCAGCTTGCGGGAGAGCTGGATCGCCTTTCGCATCTTCTTGTCCTTCTTTTTGCTCTCCGCCTGCTTGAAGATTTTTTTATGCATGGATTCAAACACCAGGGGAACGGCCAGCATCACCGTCGCCTTGGCCTCTGCCATGTTTTTGGCAATGTATTTCAGTCCCTCGCAAAACGCGATGGTCAGCCCCTGATAAATTCCTGTAAAAATGTGGCAGGTCATCTCATAGGTATGGTGCATGGGAAGCACCGAAAGCCCGGTGTAGTTGGGCGGAATGGACACGTATTGCGACATGTGATACACGTTGGAGGTCAGGTTTCGGTGAGACAGCATGACCCCCTTGGCCAAACCGGTCGTTCCGGAGGTGAAAAGCAGGGAGCACATGGCATCGGGATCGATCTCCGCATCCAAAAAACTCCGGTCTCCCGCCCGCAGGGCTTCTCCTCCCTGTTCGATCAGCCGCCTTACGGACAACACCCCTTCCTCATCCTGCGGCGCTGTCATGCTGATCCGATATCGAATGTCGGGCAGATCCCGGATAGCCTCCAGGACCTCGGCCTCTACCTTTCTGGAGTAGACAATGGCCGAGACCCCCGCCCGGACCAGCAAATGGCGGATCTCATTGACCGGCAGCTCCCGATCCAGGGGAACAATAACACCGGTACCGTTGGTCACCGCAAAGTAGGTCACCACCCAGGAATAGGAGTTTTCGCCGATGACAGCCACTCTCTCCCCCTTGAGCCCCATTCGAAGGAATTGGGTCCCCAGGCTGTCGATATCCTCCTTGAGCTGAGGATAGTAGATGGGCCGATATTCGCCGCCCAGGACTTCCTTGACCAAATAAGCGGCCCGGTCCGGGTAAAGGGAAACGGTGGTATTCACCATTTCCTTCAAATCTCTGACGGGCCGCACCTCGTAGAGGGCGTCTTTATACTTCGCACTGTTCATGAATTTCCTACCATTCTTTTTTTATCGGGCGATCGCCACTTTATTGTACCATCGGACCCCGGAGAAAGCAATATACACGCGCCCCGTCGATGTGCCCCATATTCCTATATTATTGGGCGTCTTTGGCGGAAATGGCATAACATAAATTGTTTATTCATTCAAAATATGCAGTAATATGCAATATTTTTTGTTTAAACCGTCCTCTTATGGGTAAGGGCTATATATCATACATGTAAAGCCTTCTCTAATCCCTTCATCCGCTGTTCTGCGAGAAAATCAAGAAAAGGAGAGAATCCTATGAGAAATCAGGAAACATTTAGAGCACTGAAAAGAAAGCACCTTGTAATCTCTCTGTATTTTGCTCACGTTAATCGGATCCACCGGCTGCTTTTCAGAAACGGGAAACGATAGCCTGTCCCTGTTTGCATCAAACCTAAGCAGTGCCGAGAGCATTGAATATAGCGGGATTCAAGAAACCAAGACCGGGGGATCCGCAGCAAAACAATTCAGTCATGTGGAATACACGAAAGATCCTTTTTCTCTTTTTCAAAAGATAGGCACTTTACAGGACGGTTCATTCGCGGTTCTCGAAAACCATTTAAGGGATCAAGGCGAGACAGCGGATTATTTTCTCAAAACCTTCATCATCGACCCTTTTAGTGAAGAGCAATTGTCCGTCGATGAAAGCGGAGATTTTGCGGTAGGCGATTTACCGGCAAAAGACCCCTATGAGCTCGCTTCAACATTAAAGGGCGAGGAAAAGCAATTGATGCTGCAATCTTTTGACCAGGTGGTCCTATACGATATCGCCTACCTGATCGAAAAAAATATAGATACTTTTCAGGAGAACAAAGAGACCCTATCGGATGATAGCTACACAAGATACGACGGGACCATATCTGTGGACTCCGTGCTCGACAGATATGCGGATTGGGGTCGGGAAAGAATACAGGCGCGTATGAAAATCCTCCACCTGGACTCAGAACTGAAGAGCACTGCCTCAAAGGAAGAAATGAAGGATGAGCTCACCAAACTGTACGATGGAGTGAGCATTGCGGAAGGAATATACGAATTGGTATTTTCAGAGGAGGCTGCACCGATAAGCATCTGGATCCCCTCAGATGATGAAAAGCCGTATAAAGTCACCATTGATTACAGTGATGCCTATAAAAACAAAAATATTCAGCTGTTCCATTCGCCCTCCCATGTCGGATTCGAAAAAACGATAACCTATAGCTTTTTTCTTCATTGATGAGTGACATCACCAATCGCATATGGGCCCCTGTCGCAACGGCGGGCCCTGTCTACGAAATGCTCCGATAGCGGCAGCCGGGGAGAGCGGTATCGAAGCCGCAAACGGTTTGGAAGGGACAATAGTCGCAGGCGGATTCGGAATCGCTTTTCATCGGGCTTGCTGGCACCTTCCCTTCCAGCAGCTCCCGACAAAGCTCCGCCAGCAGCCCGTCCACGCGCTGCCGCAGCTCCCGGAATTCCTCCTCCGTCAGCAGGCGGCCCGGTCCGGTTCCCCGTATGCTCCCTCCGCTGCGCCGCAGAGAGCACACGCCGGAATAATCGGTGAACTCTCCGGCAATGCTTCGGATGACCTCTTCGTCATCCAGCAGCATCCCGTCCAGCCGGTACCGGCGCGCCTGCTCCTGCTTCAGGGCTTCCTCCAGTTGCTCCGCCGCGACTCCGGAAGCGTCCAGCATGGCTTCCTCAATGTGGAAATAAAAGACCCCTGCTCCCGGCTCCTGAGGGGCAATGGCATCCTGCACCGCCTTGAGGTAGATCATCAGCTGCAGCCGATACCCCGTGGCGGCTTCTAATAAGCGAAAGCGCTCATTCCCCGATTTATAGTCAATAATTTTCGCCCGATCGCCCGGCAACACGTCCACCCGATCGATTTTGCCCTCGATCTCCACCGAATGCCCTCCTGCCTCCATGCGGATGGCGGGAAAAACCGCGCCGGAACCGCTGCCGAATCCCGCCTCAAACGCTACCCGCCGGATCCGGCCCTGGCGGACATGGCCTATCAGCGCCCAGGTGATCTCACGGCAAACGCGTTTGATCCGCTCCGTTTTATATCGCTCCTCCGGCCCCTGATCCAGCAGGCCCTCCCGATACCGCCCGGCTTCCTGTTCCACTGCTTGATCTGTCAGTCGAAAGCACTGCTCCCGGGTCAGGGTCATCCAGAGAGAATCCGGCTGGGTAATGGCCTCTCGGCCCTGGGTCAGCTTCCGGGAAATTTCCATGAGACATCGATGATAGATATCGCCCAGATCCCTGCCGGTAATCTGGTATGCCAGCCGGTTTTCCGGCCGAATGCCGTAGTTCATCCAGTAAGCGAAGGGACAACGGCTGTACCGCTCCAATCCGGAAGGGCTGATGCGCAGCGTGCTGCCCTCCCGCCGGTACAGTGCTCCGGCCAGCCCTCCTGTCAGATTTTCCTTTTTCCCGGTGTGAAAAAGCCCCTGCGTCAGTCGTTCCAGGTCCTCCGGTTTTCGCTCCCGATACCAGTCGATAGCGGCACGCCACGGGCCGGCGAGCGCTTCCCCCTCCAGACTTTTCCGCAGGGCATCCGTCAGATGGCGCAGGCCGCTCCTCGGCGCTGCCAGAAGCTCCTCGGGAACGCACCGGCTCAGCAAATCCCGGTCCGGGGGGGGGCGCCCCACAGCCGAACCAGGGCTTCAAAGACGGGAGACGGCTTAATTTCCTTTCCTTCCTGATCGGTGGCGGCACAGCTCACCCACAGATGGCGCTGGGGCAGGGACAGCATCCGGTAAATGCCCAGCCGCTCCTCCCGGCTCCGCAGCTCATCCGTCTGGCACACCGGGATCCGATTCCCGTGGAGCCGCCTTTTCTCCTCCTCACTGAGAAGCCCTTCGAGGCCCTTTTCCTGGGGCAGGACCCCTTCATTGGCCCCTATCACCAGCAACGCCTTGATTCGGGGCACTCGGGTCCGCTGCATGGTCCCCACGGTCAACCGATCAACTGTGGGCGGGATCAACCCGATTTCCATCGCAGTAAATCCCGTATTCATCAGCGCCGCAAGCTCCCCATCCGGCAGCTCTTCCTCCCCCAGCAAAAGCATCATCTGGTCCATCAGCTCCACCACAGCCTGCCAAATCTGCCTGGTTTCATCGGCCAGCTCCTGCCAGCCGGCCGTCTCCAGCGCCATCATCATCGCATCCAGCTTATCGGGCAGCGCCGCTTCACCGCTCATCCAGCGATACAACGCCCGCAGCTTGCCGCCCACCTCCGTCGCCCGGCAAAAGTCCTCTTCCAGGGACACCAGCCCGCTTACCAGCGCTTCCCGCTCCCGATTCCTGTCAGCCAGCCTTTCTTCGCCGTACTCCAGCCTCCCCCGAAAGAACGGCTTTTTCCACTGGCTTCCCTGAACCCGATACTGGACCGCATAATTTTCCAGCTCCTCCGCCTCCTCCGGCTCCAGCGGGGCCAGCCCCGTCTTCACCATGCGAAATACATCCTCTGTCTTCCACCCTCCCAGAATCAGGTCCAGGGTCGCGGACAGAAGCTCTACCAGGGGATTGTGGGTGCAGGATCGCTTTTTGTCTAAAAATACGGGGATGCCATACTCCTCAAAGACCCGGCGGATCACAGATCCCCTGCCCTCCAGGTCGTTGCAGATGACCGCCATATCCCGAAACCGCAGCCCCTCATCCCGAACCAGGGAAATAATTTTCGCCGCCGCGCTTTCCGCTTCACCGTACAGGGTGGCGGCCCGAACCAGGGTGACGCCTTCCTGTTCCTCTACGGCTCGCATCGGAATGGCAAACAGCTCCCTTTCCAACCCGGCAATGGCGGGACGCTTCTCTTCCGGCCCCTCCCCGACAGGGATCCTGTAGGATTGCGGGATCAGCTCCTCCCGGACAGCGATCCCCTCTTCCCGGGCAATCCGCCGCACCCGCTCTTTCATCTCCCGGGTCACAGCAAACAGGTCTCGGTCCCGGCTGGCCCCGGAAGGGGATGTCCTTGCTTCCGGAGAAGAGCGCTGCTCCGCCCCTTCGTCCAGGGTCAGCACTAACCGCACTTCCCTGGCGAATTTCATCAGCTCCCGAAGCATCTCCAGATTTTTTGGCGTAAAGTAATCAAAGCCCCAGACCCATACCTGTGTCTCCCGAAGCTCTTTATCCTCCCGGATCCGGCGGATATACAGGGTCATCCGGTCCTCGGTGTCGGCGAACCGCCCCGCCATCTCCTCCTCATAGCGCCGGTATACCCGATGCACATCCCGCAGCTTCCGGCAGAGCAGAGGCTCCTCCCCCTCCGGCAGACTGTCCAGCAGCTCCTGAAGCAGCTCCGGAGTAGTGCCCAGCTGCTTCATTTCCGAAATCAGATCGTTCAGGGCCAGCGCAAACGCCGGCTTTCCCTCCATGCCCCGGAAAATGTCCAGCTGCCCGCCCTCTTCCCGCAGGATCCTGGACAGCAGCATGTGTCTGCCCACCCGATCCACATAGGGAGTTCTGGCCCCGCCGAGCCTCTCCAAAATCCGCATACCCAGCCGGGAAGGGCTCAACACCTCCAGGTCCATGAGTCCCCGAACGCCAAGAAGGGAAAAGGCCCTCTGCTCAGCCCCCAGGGTGAACTGGTCCGGTACGAGCAGCAGGGTCTTTCCCTCTGTATGATCAAAAATAAACTTTTCCTTATCCAGGCACTCCCGCCCGGAATAAATGGTCAGCATGTCAGAACCCCGCTCTAAACTCCTTGAAGATGTCTTCTACGGTCTCTATTTTATCACACTTCCACGCATTTGCGCCACAAAATACCAGGCCGTTCTCCACATCCTCCCGGGCAGCCCGGATCAGCGCGCTGGTGATGCAGTAGGGAGCCGTCCCCGGATTACAGGGGATGAGACAGTCGTTGCACCGCTGAATCGGCTCCCGATGGCCTTCCTCCGCCATCCGGCGGGCAAAGCTGTTTCTCAGCGCCCGTCCCGGCATCCCTACCGGGCTTCTGAGGATAACAATATCCTCCTTGGTACAGTCCAGGTACGCCTGCTTGAACGCCATGGGGGCGTCGCACTCCTCCGTTGTGACAAAGCGAGTTCCCAGCTGTATCGCATCGGCGCCGCAGGAAATGGCCCGCAGGGCGTCGTTCCGATTAAAAATGCCGCCCCCTGCAATCAGGGGACAGTCGGGCAGGACGGACAGCTCTTTCTTGATCTCCCGAATGGTTTTGTAAAAGGCCTCCTCCGCCAGCTCCAGCTGCTCCTCCTTAAAGCCCAGGTGGCCGCCGGCCAGGGGGCCCTCGAAGATCACGGCGTCCGGCGCCCGGTTATACTTTTTAGCCCAGTTCTTGACGATCAGGCTTACGGCCCTGGCCGAGGAAACGATAGGGATCAGCTTGACCTGCTTGGTCTTTTCAATGGACGGCAGCGAGGTGGGAAGCCCAGCCCCGGAAATAATCAGCTGCGCCCCGGCATCGATGGCCGCATTCACATAGTCCTCGTAGTTTTGCGAGGCAATCATGATATTGACCCCGATGAGGCCCGGCGTTTTTCCTTCTGCGGCAATGGCTAAGGCTTCCCGGATATTTCTCTGCAGGGCGCGGGTGTTGGCCGCTACCGGCGCCTCGTGGAAATCCGGTTCATTGAAGCCGGGCTGGGCGGCCGAGATGACGCCTACGCCTCCCTGGGCAGCCACCGCGCCCGCCAGCCTGGCCATGGAGATACCGATCCCCATGCCGCCCTGGAAAATAGGCGCAGGGATTACCAATTCGCCCAGCTTCAGGGGTTTCATCCGAAAGGCTTCCATACCGCTGGGGGGGCGGGTTTCCTGCATCTGAAAAAAATGATTGATATTGTCGATGGACTGAACAAACCGCTGCGTTTCCTCCTCTGTCAGGTCGGCAATGGCCTCCCGGACCATGGAATCGTGAAAAGCCTCATGCTCCTCGACGGCCGCGCGCCCCGCTTCCGTTAGCCGCACCTTGACAATCCGCCGGTCTTCGGAGATTCGGGAACGCTCCACATACCCCTTTGTCACCAGCCTGGTGATGGCCACCGTCAGGGTGCCTACGCTGATCCTCAGCGCCCCCGCCACCTGGGTCATGGTCTTGGGCTTGCCGGTGCCGATGGCCTCCAGGGTGTGGATCTCGGTGATGGACAGATTCAGATTGGCAGAATTCTGAAGGGCCTTTTCCTCCATTTTTAAGACGCTGTTGAACAGGCTTACCAATATCTTGTTGATTTTTTTTACCGTATCCATCTGCTCTCCTACCCGATCGCAAACAGCAGCTGACACTGGCAGGCCACCTTCCCGTTCACCGTGGCAACGCCCATGCCCGTCCCGGCCCGGCCTCTCAGCCGGTCAATGGTAACCTCCAGCCGCAGGGTATCCCCAGGCGCCACCTTGGCGCGAAACTTGGCTTCCTTGATCCCGCCGAAATAGGCGATCCTGCCCCGGTTCTGCTCCAAGGAAAGAATGGCGACAGCCCCCGCCTGCGCCAGCGCCTCCACGATGAGAACGCCGGGCATCACCTTTTCCTGGGGGAAATGTCCCTCAAAGTAGTATTCGTCGGGGCGGACGTGCTTGACAGCCACGATCTCCTGCCCCTCCTTCATGGATTCCACCTCATCGATGAGCAGAAACGGCTCTCGATGCGGGATGATTTCTTTGATCTGATCTCGATTGTAAAGCATGACTGCTCCTTGTATATTGTATCCCCCCTGCTGCTTAATACTTTTTAAACAGCAGGGTCCCGTTGTGGCCGCCAAAGCCCAGGGAGTTGGAAATAGCCACCGAAACGTCCGCCTTCCGCCCCTCGCCCGGCACATAATCCAGATCCAGCTCCTCATCGGGGACCCGGTAGTTGATGGTAGGCGGCAGGAAGCTGTGCTTCATGGCCTGCAGGCAGGCGATGGCCTCAATGGCGCCGGCTGCGCCCAGCAGATGCCCGGTCATGCTCTTGGTAGAGCTCATGGGTATTTTGGTGTCCGCCCCGAAAACCGTTTTCACGGCGCGGGTCTCAAAGAGGTCGTTGTAGGGGGTACCGGTGCCGTGGGCATTGATATAATCAACCTCCGATGGGGCCAGCCCCGCATCGGCAACGGCCATTTTCATGGCTTCCGCCGCACCTTCGCCGTCGGGAGACGGGGACGTCAGGTGGTAGGCATCGCAGGTGGTGCCATACCCGGCGATCTCCCCATAAATATGGGCTCCCCGGGCCAGAGCGCGCTCCAGCTCCTCCAGCACCAGCATCCCGGAGCCTTCTCCCATGACGAAGCCATCCCGCTCCTTATCAAAGGGCGTCGAGCACCGGTCCTTATCGGTCCGGGTAGAAAGGGCGGTCATGTTGGCAAATCCGGAGAAGCAGACAGGGGCAAAGGCGGCCTCCGCCGCGCCGGCCACAACGGCATCCAGGTAGCCGTGGCGGATGGCCCGGTACGCCTCGCCGATGCTGTGAGTCCCCGCAGCGCAGGCGGTCACCATCCCCAGGCAGGAGCCCTTGGCCTGCAGGGCGATGGCCAGATTTCCCGCCAGGATATTGGGAATTACCATCGGTACCAGCAGGGCGGATACGCGGGAAATTCCCTTTTCCGCAGCCTTGCCTACCTCCGCTTCCAGCGTCATGATACCGCCGATACCGGTTCCGGCCAAAACGCCCAGCCGGTAGGGGTCGATATTCTCACCGCTGATCAGCCCGCTGTCCTCCATGGCTTCCCGGGCAGCCGTAACGCCCATCTGGGACGAGCGGTCCATTCGCTTGCCCTCTCGAACGTCGGCATAGACAAAGCCCTTGACCTCCGCACCCATAATGGCCTTCTGGACGCTGGGATCAAAGTGGGTAATGACGTCGATCCCGTTTTTCCCGGCGCGAAGGCCCTCCCAAAAATCCGCAGCGGTATTCCCCAGCGGCGTAACGGCGCCCATGCCGGTCACAACTACTCTTCTCTCCATATTTCTTCCTCTCCTGTCCCTGCCAGCACGACTACAGATGGATCCCGCCATCTACACTAATGACCTGTCCGGTGATGTATGCGCCTTTCGGAGAAGCCAGAAATGCGGCGACTCCGGCCACATCCTCCGGCTTGCCCAGCCGCCCCAGGCTCACCGCCTCCAGCATGCGCTTTTTCTGTTCCTCTGTAAGAACCTCCGTCATTTCCGTATCGATAAAGCCCGGGGCAATGGCATTGACCGTAATGTTCCGCCGCCCCAGCTCCTTGGCCGCAGACAGAGTCAGGCCGATCATCCCCGCCTTGGAGGCGGCATAGTTGGCCTGCCCGGGATTTCCCCGGACCCCCACCACCGAGGAAAGATTGATGATGACGCCGGATCTTTGCTTGATCATCACAGGGGTCACAGCCCGGATGCAGTAAAAGGCACCGTTCAGGTTGGTATCTATCACCGTCTGAAAATCCTCCGGCCCCATCTTCATCAGGAGCATATCCCGGGTGATGCCGGCATTGTTCACCAAAATATCGATTCGCCCGAAGGCTTCCATTGCTGCAGCAGCCAGCTGTTCCCCACAGGCGGGATCCGCCACATCTCCCTGAAGGGTCAGCACCCGGGTCCCGTAGGAGGACAATTGATCGGCTGCCTTCTCGGCCGCCTCCCGGTTGCTTCGAAAGCCGATCAGGACGTCTGCACCGTTTTTGCAGAATTCTTCAGCAATGGCCCGTCCGATCCCCCGAACGCCTCCGGTGATAATGGCGCTTTTTCCTTTTAGCATCCTTGTCCCTCCCTCAAAATCTCCAGAGTCCTCTCCAGACTTTCCATATCCTCTACGTTCGCGGTCCCCACTCGGGCGTCGATTTTATGGGTCAGCCCGCTCAGGGTAGTCCCGGGACCTATTTCAATAAACAGCTCCACTCCCGCCCGAATCATATTTTCAATCGTCTCCTGCCAGTATACCGGGCTCATGGCCTGAAGGGCCATCAGGGCCGCCAAATCCTCTCCCTCGGGGATCGGCAGAGCCGTTACGTTGGAATACACCGTCAGCTCCGGCTTCCGAATCCCTTCCCGAATCAGCAGCTCCTTCAGCTTCTCTGCGCAGGGTGCCATCATGGAGCTGTGAAAAGCGGTGCCGACGCTCAGAGGAACCGCCTTGATGTGGCCCATTTCCTTGGCCTTGCGGCGGAATCGGGCCAAGGCGCTCTGGTCGCCCGCCACCACCGTCTGGGTGGGGGAATTGAAGTTGACGCACTCCAGGATCCCGTCTTCCCGGACGGCGGCAACACAGGCCGCAATCTCTTCCCGGCTGCCGAAGGCCGCGATCATACCGCCCATGGGCTCACCATCGGGCCCCAGCCCGGCTTCGTTCATCCACTGTCCCCGGCTGGTGACAATGCGGATCCCCTTCTCGTAATGATCAATTGCGCCTGCCGCCGTCAGGGCCGCATATTCGCCCATGCTGAAGCCGGCCATCCCCACGATCTCCACGTCCGGACTGCCCGGGCGGCGCAGCGCCTCCTGCAACGCAGCAAAGGCTGCCATGGTTACGGTATAAATGGAAGGTTGGGTGATCTGAGTCATCCGAAGCATTTCCTTGGTGCCGTGAAAGCACCACTCCCGCACCTGAGCGCCGGCAGCTTCAAAGATGCCCTTGGCTGCAGCGGAGCCTTCAAAGAGGCTTTTTCCCATCCCCGTGTACTGGGCGCCCTGCCCCGCAAATACGATTCCGATCTTCATAAATTTTCTCCGCCTCCTCAAACATTTCCCTGATGATTTCTGCCGCCGGCTGTTCCTTGTCAACGAGACCGGCAATCTGCCCCGACATCACGGAGCCCCATTCCGTATCGCCCTCTATGACCGCATTCCGCAGCGAGCCAGTGCATAGCCGCTCAATTTCCTTCTCATCGCCGCCTTTTTTCTCCAGGGCAAGCACCTCTCTGGACAGGCGGTTTTTCAGTACCCGGACCGGATGCCCCGTGGATCTGCCCGTGGCGACCGTATCCGTGTCCTTGGCCTTAATGATGGCATTTTTATAATTCTGTGAAGCCCGGCATTCACGAGCCACTACAAACCGGGTGCCCACCTGGACTCCCTTCGCTCCCAGCATGTAGGCGGCGCAAATGCCTCTTCCGTCTGCAATGCCGCCGGCAGCAATGACCGGAATGCTGACGGCGTCAACGATCTGAGGCACCAGGGCCATGGTGGTCAGCTCGCCGATGTGGCCGCCCGCCTCTTGCCCCTCGGCAATCACCGCATCGGCTCCGGCCCGTTCCACCCGCTGGGCAAAAGCCACCGACGGAACCACCGGGATAACGATGATGCCGTGCTCCTTCAGCCGGGGGATATATTTCCCCGGATTCCCGGCGCCCGTGGTCACCACCCGAACCCCCTCCTCACAGGCCACGCTGATCTGCTCCTCCACAAAGGGGGAGAGCAGCATGATATTTACGCCAAAGGGCTTATCCGTCAGAGTCCTGGCTTCCCGGATCTGCTCCCGCAGCCATTGCCCGTCGGCGCCGCCGCCGGCAATGATCCCCAGTCCGCCCCCATTGCTCACCGCCGCAGCCAGGCGGCAGTCTGCGATCCAGGCCATAGCGCCCTGAATGATGGGATATTTGATATTGAGCAATTCACTGATATTCACCATACTCCCGTACCTCCTCTCCAGCCTTACGCCCGATAGATCAGCGCGCCTGCGCTGAGCCCTCCGCCAAAGCCCACCAGCATCACCAGGTCCCCCGGTTTGATTTTTCCCGATCGGTAGCAGTCGTGCATGGCCATGGGTACGCTGGCCGCAGAGACGTTGCCGGTTCCGTTGATACTGATCTGGAATTTTTCCAGGGGCTGATGAAATCGTTGAGCAGCAGAAGCGATGATCCGCATATTGGCCTGATGGGGAATGTAATGATCAATGTCGTCGGCGGTCAGCCCGGCCCGCTCCAGGGCTCCGTCCATCACCTCGCCCACAGCGTTTACTGCAAACTTAAAGACCTTGGTGCCGTGCATGGCCAGCAGCTGAGGCACCTGGGAATCCTTGGAAAAAGGGGTTTCCCGATATTCCAGCCCGCAAACCAAGGCATCTCCTTCATCATCGTAATTTTTCATGTAGCTGGACAGGATCCCGTCCCGGCCTTCCTCCAAGTCCACCAGCGCCGCACCGGCGCCGTCGCCGAAGAGGATGCAGGTCCCCCGATCCGTCCAATCGGTCATTCGGCTCAGCCGCTCGACCCCTACCACCAGTGCCCGGCCGATGGCGTTGGTCCTGCCGCCGGCCGCCGCACCGTTTTTCATCAGAGCCTCTGCAATCCACAGGGCGTACAGGAATCCGCTACAGGCCGTATTGATATCAAAGGCCACAGCGTTTTCCAGGTTTAGCTTCCTCTTCAGTGCCGCAGCCGTGGAGGGCACCAGCATATCCGGAGTTACCGTGGCCACGATCACCATCTGAACGGAGTCGTAGTCCGCGCCCTCCAGCGCCTCCCGGGCCGCCGCCACCGCCAGATCGATCCCTTTTTCTTCCTCGGCGATCCGGCGTTCCTCAATGCCGGTCCGCTCAAGGATCCATTCGTTGCTCGTGTCGATAAGCCGCTCCAAATCGGCATTGCGAACCACTTTTTTCGGGAGCGCTTTCCCGATATTCCTGATGATGACGCCCAAGATCTCCTCCTTGTCCGGTTCCGGAACCAAGCGATTCCCGCCAAGCTATTGTTTTGATTGTCAAAATATTTGATTCCATTATATTTTTTGCTGCGGGATTTGTCAAGAAAAAAACAGAGCCTCCGAAAGTCTCTGTTTTCTGCGGTTTTCCTCTGTTGCACCGGAACGTTTTTTCCGTTTTCCTCTCCGCTTGCTTCCCGTCCTATTCTCCCAGGAGCCTTATTAAATCCTCCGGTTGACGGATGACCTGCACCGACCCGTAGCGAAGCCGGCGTTCCTCTTCCCCGATCGTCAGGGACCAGTCTACCAAAACCGGAAGGATCCCGGCATTTTGCGCGCAGCGGATATCAAATTCCGTATCCCCCACCATCAGGCTCTCCTCGGGCCCAACGGCCAGCTGCTCCAGCGCCAGCCGGGCGGGCTCCGGATCCGGCTTGTGCCGCCGGGTATGGTCACAGGTAATAATGGCCGAAAAGTATTCCCGAAGGCCGAATTTATCCAGACCCTGGAGGGTGGTGCCCATCATCCGGGAGGTAACGATCCCCATCCGGATCCCGCGATCCGCCAGTATCCGGATCAGCTCGCCCGCCCTCGGGAACAGGCGGATTTCATCGGCAAAGCTGCCATGCTGATAGCTCCGGTAAATCTCCACGGCCTCCTCCGCGTCCGCATCGGGGAGCAGTCTTTCCATGCTGAGGCGCAGCGGCTCACCCAGGGTTTTCAAAATTTCCTCTACCGGGCGCTCCCTGCCTTCCAGCGTCCGGAACGTATGCTGCCAGGAATGAATGATCAGCTGGTTGGTATCCATCAGGGTCCCGTCAAAGTCAAAAAGCGCCGCGGTCCTTTTTTTCATGCTTCCTCCCGATAAAAACAGCCCGGGAACAACCCGGGCTGTCATCAAGCAATGCGCCTCATTCTATCCGTCTATCCAGGACGGGCTTCTGCCGTTGCCCGGTCAGGGTATCGATCCGTGACAGGAGCTCCTGAACAGGCTGAGCCCGCATCAGCTGAACATGGACAGCATAACGCCGGCTGCGACAGCCGAGCCGATAACGCCGGCCACATTGGGACCCATGGCGTGCATCAGCAGGAAGTTAGAGGGATTCTCCGCCTGTCCTACTTTCTGGGAAACGCGCGCCGCCATGGGAACGGCGGAAACGCCGGCCGAACCGATCAGCGGATTGATCCTCCCGCCGGACAGCACGTTCATCAGCTTGCCCAGCAGGACGCCGCCGGCCGTCCCGAAGGCAAAGGCCAGAACGCCCAGAACAACGATCTTAATGGTAGCCAGCACCAGGAAGGTGGGTCCCTGCGCGGAAGCGCCAACGGCCAGGCCCAGCATAATGGTAATCGTGTTGATCAACTGATTGGAAGCCGTATCCGAAAGTCGAAGCGTCCTGCCGCTCTCCCGGAATAGGTTCCCCAGCATCAGCATCCCCACCAGAGGCGCCGTCGGGGGCAGGATCAGAACGACAACGACGGTGACCGCGATGGGGAACAGGATCTTTTCCCGCTGGGTAACCACCCGCAGCTGATCCATCTTGATCATTCGCTCTTTCTTGGTAGTCAGGAGCTTCATGATGGGAGGCTGGATAACCGGCACCAGAGCCATGTAGGAGTACGCGGCCACCGCTACGGCGCCTAGCAGATGGGGGGCCAGCTGCTGCGTCAGATAAATGGCCGTGGGACCGTCCGCTCCGCCGATGATACCGATGGAGGAAGCCTCCTGCGCATTGAAGCCCAGCAGGATAGCGCCGAAGAAGGCGACAAAAATCCCCAACTGAGCCGCGGCGCCCATCAGCAGGGACCGGGGATTGGCAATCAGCGGACCAAAGTCAGTCATGGCGCCTACGCCCAGGAATATCAACGAGGGGAAAATACCCTTTAAGGAATAAAAGAAATACAGCAATCCGCCCTGATCCGCGTCGAAAATCCCGGTAATGGGCAGATTGGACAGCAGCATGCCGAAAGCGATGGGGACCAACAGCAGCGGCTCAAAGCCCCTGTTAATGGCCAGGTACAGGAAAATCAGGGCCACACCCAGCATAATCGCGCTTTTGTAGTCCATGTTCATGATACCGGTGTCCATTAAGAAATCTTTAATGTTGTCCAAAATCATATCTACGCATTCTCCTTCTTTTTGCTATATAGCCTCGGCTACACTGCCACTATACGCCTGTAAAATGGTACCATAGAAATTTTCAGAAAACAAGCCGTTTCACCACTTAATACTGTATACAATTTTTTGTCCATGCTCCTGCCGCCGAGCGGCCGCAAGGCTTCGCGGCGGTCGCCGGCCGTTCCTCACGAGTCGATTTGAGCCGCGGACAGCCCCTTCATGGTCAGAGAGATTCTGCCTCGCTCCGAATCGATGCCAAGGATCCGGACCCGGACGGTATCCCCCACGGAAACGGCCTCCATGGGGTGGCGGATGTATCTCTCGCTGATCTGAGAAATGTGAACCAGGCCGTCATTTTTAACGCCGATGTCCACAAAAGCGCCGAAATCCACCACATTGCGCACAGTTCCCTGCAGCTCCATACCCACCTTCAAATCCTCCAGGCTTTTGACGTCGCTGCGAAAAACCACAGGCGGCGCATTTTCCCGGGGATCTCTGGCCGGCTTTCGAAGCTCCTCCAGGATATCCTTCAGGGTAATGAGGCCGACGCCCAGCTCTTCCGCCAGTCGGCTCAGCCCCCCGCCCGGGTATTGAGCCCTGATCCGCTCCTGAATATCCCCGGCGCCCCCGCCAGCCAGCTCCTCTTTACTGATGCTCAGCAGGGTCAGCATGGCTTCTGCCGCTTCGTAGGATTCCGGATGAATGGAGGTGGCGTCCAGAGGGTTTTTCCCTCCGGAGATCCGCAGAAAGCCGGCGCACTGCAAAAAGGCCTTTTCTCCCAGCCGGTCCACCTTTTTCAGCTCCCTCCGATCGGAAAAGGCGCCCTTTTCCTCCCGGTACCGAACGATATTTCTGGCAATGGAGCTGTTGATGCCGGCAACGTACGACAGCAGCGAAGGGGAGGCGGTGTTCAGGTCCACGCCGACCCGGTTGACACAGTCCTCCACCACATCGGCCAGAGCACTTTCCAGCAGCGCCTGGTCAATGTCGTGCTGGTACTGCCCCACCCCGATATGCTTGGGCGAAATCTTCACCAGCTCCGCCAGCGGATCCTGCAAGCGCCGCCCCAGGGACATGGCTCCCCGGGTGGTAACATCCAGATCGGGGTGCTCCTCGGTGGCCAGCTTGGAGGCAGAGTAGATAGAGGCGCCCGCTTCGCTGACGATGGTATACCGCACCTCCGGGTAACGGCGGCGAAGGAAGGCTGCCACCACCTCCTCCGTTTCCCGGGAGCCGGTGCCATTGCCGATCACAACGGTATTGATCCGATATTTCTCGATCAGCTTAGCCAGGGCCGCCTCGGTACCCGGAATATCCCTTCGGGGCTCCGTCGGGTAGATGGTGGTGTACGCCAGCAGCTTGCCCATATCGTCGAGAACCGCCACCTTGCAGCCCGTCCGATACCCCGGGTCGATGCTGATGACACGGGCTCCTTTAACGGGCGGCGCCATCAGCAGCTTTTCCGTATTTTTGGCAAAAACCTTTACCGCCTCCAGCTCGGCACGCTGCGTAAGCAAGCCCCGCATCTCCCGCTCCAGAGCCGGGGCCGCAAGCCGCTTGTAGGCATCCTTGACGGTCTCCCGCAGAAGCGGTGCAAAGATGGATGCGGGATTGTGGATCACCCGTTCTTCCAAAAAGGCCAGGATCGCTTCCGTCGGCGGCATTACCCTGACCTTCAGCTTTCCTTCCCTTTCCCCCCGATTGATGGCCAACACCCGATGGTTCGGAATTTTCCCGATGGGCTCCTGATGGTGATAATACATATCGTAAGGGGTATTTTCTCCTTCGTCCGCAGCCTCCGAAGCGATGAACCCCGATTCCAGGGTCCGCTTCCGGAGAACCGCCGTCAGCTCCGGATCATCGGAGAGCTCCTCCGCCAAAATGTCCATGGCGCCCCGAAGGGCTTCCCGCTCATCGGCCACTCCCTGCTCCGGGTTCACATAGTCCCGAGCTGCCCCCTCCGGCGTCCCTGTTTCCCGCTCCTGTGCCCAGATCAGCCGGGCCAGCGGCTCGAGCCCCCGTTCTCTGGCCTTGGATGCCCGAGTCGCCTTTTTCTGCTTGAAGGGCTTGTACAGGTCCTCCACCCGCTGGAGCACCACCGCCTCCCGAAGCTGCTGCTCCAGCTCCGCCGTCAGCTTCCCCTGCTCCTCGATAAGCCGCAGGACCTCCTCCTTCCGCTCCTCCAGCTTCCTCAGATACCGGAGCCGGTCGTCCAGCTGCCGGAGCGTCTCATCGGACATCTCTCCGGTGGCCTCCTTCCGGTACCGGGCGATGAAGGGGATGGTGTTGCCGTCGTCGATGAGGGCAACGGCGCCCTCTATCCGGGAAAGGCTCAGCTTCAGCTCCCGGGCCAGCTGTTCTGTGATACTCATGGGGTCAGTTCCTCTGTTTCAGCTTCTCGTTGATG
>JBGYKY010000151.1:0-3079 GCA_041836105.1 Bacillota bacterium
CCAATAAAAAAGAATTGGAGGGCCGCATCAAAAAGGAGTTTTCCGCCCTGCTGAAAACGGCCTCGGGAAAAGGGCCCAAGGACATCCACGTCTTTATCTCCCACGGCAGGCTGGAAATTTGCTGTACGGAGATCATGACCCCCTACGAAAAAACCCTGCTTGACAATTTCCGCAATCTTGCTATAATTGAGCAAAACAGGCGTTTATTCTACCAGGTTACGGCAGACCGCCTGTCAGATGCGATTCGTCAGGTTTTGAACCGGGAGGTTCACCTGGCAGAGGTCGATGTCCATCTGAAGCAGGATCGCAGCAAGCTCATATTCCGAATCGGCAGCTGATGCACCAGGCGTCCCCCCACTGCTCCAGGGGGTGGGGCGAAGCAGCGGCAGCCGCAGGGCTCTCTTGTTGGAAGGTTAAATTGAAGTCTTTGGCCGTCAGTTTAAACCCAGCACATGTGTTTGTGTTGGGTTTTATTTATTTTTTATACCCAAGAAAGGAGAACGCGTATGACAAAGCTCTCTGACATGTCCAAAAGTGACGCAATAAGACGAACCATGCTTTTCTACCTCGTCCTGGTCCTCGCCTTCATTGCCGTCGGTTTCCTGGTCCCCGACGATCCTGCGGATTTCGGGATCATTTCTGCGCTGCCGGCGGCCTTCCTCATCATCTTTATCTTTAAGACCAAGCGGATTATCGAGGCACTGGTCCTGGCCACGCTCCTGACGACGGTGATGGGCGCCAAGGGGGATTTCTTTAGCGTGTTTAACGAAATCATCATGGGCGTCGCGATGAGCGAGGACATGGCCTGGCTGTTTATCGTCTGCGGGCTGATGGGCGGTATCGTGGCCGTAGTGGAAAGCAGCGGCGGCGGCTACGCCTTCGGCAACTGGGTCACCACCAAGGCCAAAACGGCGAAATCCACCATGCTGTGGACTGCTGTCTGTTCTCTGCTGCTGTCTGTGGATGACTACCTCAGCGTCCTGACCACCGGCTCCGCCATGACACCCATCAACGACCGGTACAGGACCCCCAGAGAAATGACCTCCTACATTGTCGATTCCACCGCGGCTCCCGCCTGCGTAATCAACCCCATTTCTACCTGGGCGGTATTTATCGGCGGGCTGATGGTGGCCAACGGGCTCGGAGAGCCGGGGACCCAGGTTCTGACCTACGTTAAGGTGCTGCCCTACAACTTCTATGCCATTGGAGCCCTGCTGGTGCTGTTCCTGGTCATCATCGGCGTGATCCCCAAGTTCGGACCCATGAAGAAAGCGTTTGAACGGGTGGAAGCCGGCGGTCCTCTGGCCCCTCCGGGATCAGAAAGGATCGACATCCGTGCCGGCAAGGAGCAGGAGGTCCCTGAAAATCCCAGATTGAGGAATTTCTTTGTTCCCATGCTGGTCCTGGTATCTGCTACCATCTTCTTCGGCTTCGACATGCAGATGGGCGTCATTACCACCATCGGCTTCAATTTCATCTGGTTCGTGGCGCAGGGAATGGATCCGGAGGGCTATGTGGATGAAGTCCTCCGAGGATTGAAAAACATGCTGATGCCGCTGATGATGATGGTGCTGGCCTTCAGCTTCGCTGACGGATGCGACCGAATCGGCTTTATGGATTTTGTGGTACGCGTTGCCACCGAGCACATTACTCTCCAGTATCTGCCCATTACTATTTTCCTGGTCTTTGCCTTTACCGAATTCATCATGGGCATCAACTGGGGAATGTACATCATCGCCCTGCCCATGGTCGTGCCCATTGCCATGAACCTGGGCGCCGATCCCATTGTCATGGTGGGCGTCGTGGCTGCGGCCGGCGTCTGGGGAAGCCACTGCTGCTTCTATTCCGATGCTACCATCCTGACCTCCGCCGCCACCGGATGTGACAACTTCCGACACGCCATCACCCAGATCCCCTTCGGTCTGATCGCCGGCGTCATAGCCGCTATCGGCTACCTGATCATGGGCTTCGTCCTGTATGGCTGACGCTCCGCTTCGCCGATCAGCCTGACTGAAACGAACCGGGAAAGCATAGGAAAGCCCTTCGGCAGGATCCCCCCTCCGAAGGGCTTTTGAATGGCAGGGACACCGATGCCGGGGACAGCCGCCGGCAGCATCGCCGCATATCCGTCGCCGGAAAGCGCCTGATTTGACCTGCTACAGGGTCATCGCCCTGAGATATTCCTCCTGAAAATCAGGGCAGTCACCCAGCTCCAGGTGCGCAATCCTCTCCGGCAGCATCCGGGCCCGCTCCCGCTCCTGCCGGGAAAGGAGAGCCATGGCGGCTCCGTTTCCGGCAGCATTTCCGATGACCTCCACCCGTTCCGGCGGCAAGTCCGGAAGCAGCCCGATCTCCATAGCTGACCTCCGGTTGATCAAGCTGCCGAAGGCTCCGGCGATCTGGATCCGCGCAAGGTTTGCCGGCCTCAGATCCATTTCCCGAAGCATCAGGCCGATACCGGCAGCAACAGCTCCCTTGGCCAGCTGTGCTGCCCGGATATCCTTCTGGGTGATGACAATGTCCGCTCCGCTCGCCCGAAAGACCAGCACAAATTCCCGAACGCCTCCGGTTTCCCGAAGACGGCAGGCCAGCTCCTCGGGGAACGGCTCGCCTTCCTTTTCCCGGGGCAGCAGTAAGCGTCCGCTTGGGTGAAGGATCCCGCTCTTTTTCATTTCGCCCAGCGCGTCGATGAGGCCGGAGCCGCAGATGCCCACCGGGACGCTCTGCTCGATCGTGCGGAAAAACAGCTTTCCGTCCCGGATGCGGACCGCCTCGATGGCTCCTGGCGCCGCCCGCATCCCCCGATAAATCGATGCGCCCTCGAAAGCAGGGCCCGCTGCCGCAGAGCAGGCCAGCCACCGGCGTCCATCGGTCAGCACCATCTCTCCGTTGGTTCCGATATCGATAAACAGTGTCGGCCCCCCGGCATCCGGCAACGAAGACGCCAGCAGGCCGGCGGTTATGTCGCCGCCCACGTGGCCGCCGATGCTCGGCAGCACCCACATCTCCGCCTCTCCGGAGCATCCCGGCAGCGGGATCTGTTCTCCGTGAAAAACGGCCGGGCCCACATAGGCCGGCC
>JBGYKY010000152.1:0-3221 GCA_041836105.1 Bacillota bacterium
CGATCCGGGAGGGAGGAAGGACCGTCGGCTCCGGTGTCGTTGCCTCCATCATCGACTAAGAACGGAACGGGATCGATCAGAGCCAAGCAAGCCTCAGGGCCGGAAAACCTCCGGCCCTGTTTTACTTGGTGAAACCCCGGAGAAACTGTGGTAGAATAAAAGGGCATATATGATAGGCGGCGCACCGGGCGCTGCCTTCAGAGGCAGGGAGCGGTACAACAATGGATTATTTGAAAAACCTCAACAGCGAGCAATACAAGGCGGCCACTCACGTAGACGGCCCCCTTCTCATCATAGCCGGAGCCGGCAGCGGCAAAACCAGCACCATGACCCATCGAATCGCCTACCTGATCCGGGAGCAGGGAGTACGGCCCTCCCAGATCCTGGCGGTTACCTTTACCAACAAGGCGGCCCGTGAGATGCGGGAGCGGGTGGAAGCCCTGATCGGCAGCGATCTGAACATGTGGATCCTGACCTTTCATTCCGCCTGTCTGCGCATCCTTCGGAAGCATGCCGCCCGGCTGGGATATACGACGGATTTTGTCGTATACGATCCCGCAGACCAAAAAACGGTGGTGAAAAACTGCATGAAGACCGGGGGTCTGGATGAGAAGCTCCTCTCTCCCGCCTCCGCCCTTTCCATTATCAGCGATTGCAAGGAAAAAAATATTTCCCCCAGAGCTTTTCAGGAGCAGACGGGCGAGGGGGGCTGGACGAGCCTCAAGCAGAAAGCCGCCGGAGAAGTGTACGAGGCCTATGAACGGACGCTGAAGGCCAACAACGCCATGGATTTTGACGACCTGATCCGAAACGCCGTTCTGTTGCTTGAGCGGGAGGAAGAGGTGCTGGAGGAATACCGGCAGCGGTTTCGATATGTGATGGTAGACGAATACCAGGACACCAATTTTATGCAGTACCGGTTTATCCGGCTGCTGGCAGAGGGGCATCGAAACCTTTGCGTGGTGGGAGACGATGATCAGTGCATTTACCAGTGGCGGGGCGCCGATATTACCAACATTCTGGATTTTGAAAAGGATTTTAGAGGCGCCACGGTCATTAAGCTGGAGCAGAATTACCGCTCCACCTCCAACATTCTGGAGGCGGCTCACTCGGTGGTAGAGCGAAATCGGCAGCGCAAACCGAAAAAGCTGTGGACGGAGAAAGAGGACGGCGAGAAGCTGGTCTATTACCGGGCGGACAACGAAAAGGACGAGGCCAGATACATCGCACAGGAAATCGGCCGTCTCCACTCCCGGGAATGGGCGTACCGGGATTTTGCCGTTCTGTACCGAACCAATGCCCAGTCCCGCGCACTGGAGGAGGGGCTGAGCCAGAGGGGGATCCCTTACCGGGTACTAGGCGGCCTCCGGTACTATGACCGGAAGGAAATTAAGGATATGGTAGCCTACCTGAGACTGGTCCAAAATCCGGCGGATGACCTGGCGCTTCGCCGGGTCATCAACGAGCCCAGGCGGGGGGTAGGCCCAAAGACTCTGGAAAAGCTGCAAACGCTGGCAGAGCTCCGCGGGGAATGTCTGTTGGAGCTGCTGCTGGACCCGGAGGTAACGGGGGGACTGCCGGGAAAAAGCGGCAGCAGTCTGTCGGCCATGGCTGCCCTTCTTCGGGATTACAGGGAAGAAATGGCTAATCTGCGGGTGTCGGACATCTATGACGGACTGTTGGTCCGCACCGGTTATCTTAGAGAGCTGGAAGAGCAGAGGACGGTAGAGGCCGAGAGCCGGATCGAAAATCTGCTGGAGTTCAAATCCGTCATTCATGATTACGAAAGGGAGGAGCCTGAATTGAGCCTGTCCGATTTCATGGAGCGGATTGCGCTGATGTCGGAAATCGACAACCACGATCCGGAGGAGGACGCAGCGGTGCTGATGACTATGCACAGCGCCAAGGGGCTGGAATTTCCGGTGGTATTTCTTCCGGGGATGGAAGAGGGGCTTTTCCCCGGCTGGCGGGCCATGGAAAGAGAGGAGGGGCTGGAAGAGGAGCGCCGCCTTTGCTACGTGGGCATGACCCGAGCAAAGGAGCGGCTTTACCTGACCGGCGCCGAAGTCCGGACGCTGTACGGAAAAACCGACTATACCAGAGAATCCCAATTCCTTCGGGAGATCGATCGAAAGCGGATGACAGGAGACGGGGTTTGGAGCGGAAGGGAACGCCCGACGCCCCCCTGGAGCAGGAGAGGCCCGCATACCGGCAGCTCGGAGGGGGAAAGCCCCTTTAGAGGAATGGCCGCCGCCAGCCGGCAGGTCAAGGAAGCGGCAGACAAACAGGGAAGGGAGAGCCTTCAAGCGGGAGATCGGGTGATCCACGATAAATTCGGCGAAGGACTGATCCTCAAAGCCGATGCCCGCATCCTGGAGGTTATGTTCGATTCGGCGGGACTGAAAAAGCTGGCCAGAGATCTGGCCCCGCTACGGAAAGCATAGAGAGGAAAAGAGGGATGGACGAAAAACAGCGGATCAGAGAGCTGACGGAGCAGCTAAACCGGGCGGCCAGAGCCTACTATCAGGAGGATCGGGAGCTTTTGTCCAACCTGGAATATGATGCTCTGTACGATGAACTGGAGCGGCTGGAAAAGGAAACGGGGTACCTGCTGGCCAGCAGCCCCACCCGCCGGGTGGGGTACGAAGTATCCGACAGCCTGCCCAAGGAAAAGCACCGGGAGCCTCTTTTGTCCCTGGATAAGACCAAGGATCCGGAGATCCTGACCCGGTGGCTGGGCGACCGGGAGGGGATCCTGTCGGTGAAATTGGACGGGCTGACTATCGTGCTGACCTATCGGGACGGCGAGCTGGCAAAGGCAGTGACCCGGGGCAATGGAGCCGAGGGAGAGGTGATTACGGCCAACGCCCGGACCTTTGTCAACCTGCCCCTGATGCTGGATGTCTCCGGTGAGGTGATACTCCGGGGAGAGGCGGTCATCCGATACTCGGATTTTGAAGAGATCAACCGGCGGCTCCCGGAGGCGGAGGCTCGCTATAAAAATCCCAGAAACCTTTGCAGCGGGACGGTGCGGCAGCTGACCAGCCGCATCACGGCAGAGCGGCGGGTCCATTTTTACTCCTTTTCCCTGAGTCGGTCCGAGGAGCCGGGGCTGAATCTTTCTCGGGAGGCGCAAATGCGCTGGCTGGAGGCGCAAGGGTTTGAAACGGCCGCCTGGCGGAAGGTCACGAAGGAGACCCTGGGAGAGGCGCTGGCCCTCC
>JBGYKY010000153.1:0-4910 GCA_041836105.1 Bacillota bacterium
ATGGGTGTTGACTACGAGATCAACCCACGTATGGTCCGTGGCCTGGATTACTACACCAAGACGGCCTTTGAGTTCGTTTCCAACAAAATCGGCGCCCAGGGGACTGTCTGCGGCGGCGGTCGGTATGATAATCTGATCGAGGAGCTGGGCGGCCCGCCCATTCCCGGCGTCGGGTTCGGCATGGGGGTGGAGCGGCTGCTGCTGACCCTGGAGGCCAACGAAGTGGAGCTGCCGGAGCCGGAGGGAGTCGATCTCTTCATCGCCGTGCTGGGGGAAGCCGGGAAGCGGTTTGGCCTTTCCCTGCTCCGGGATCTGCGGAGCAGGGGGCTGCGGGCAGAGGTGGATTTAATGGCCCGAAATTTCAAGGGACAGCTCAAATATTCGGACCGGCTGCATGCCCGATACACGGTGATCATCGGAGACAACGAGCTGGAGGAGGGAAGGATCGCCGTGAAGGATATGGCTACCTCGGAGCAGCATGCCGTCGGAATGGATGGGCTTAGCGAAGCGTTGATCCGGATGTGCCGGAAATAACGAAGGAAATTCGGAAACGGAAAACAGGAGACAGGAATAAAAATGGGTGATATTTTTAAAAGAACGGATATGTGCGGTGAGCTGCGGCCTCATCACATCGGCAGCCGGGTGGCGCTCAATGGGTGGATCCAGAAGCGGCGAAATCTGGGAGGCCTGATTTTCTGCGATTTGCGTGATAAGACGGGCATGGTCCAGGTGGTGTTTGACGATCAGATCCCGGCGGCTCTTTTCGAAAAGGCCGATAGCCTGCGGAGCGAGTATGTGGTGGGCATCAAAGGAACGGTGAGAGAGCGCCAGGCTAAAAACCCGGATCTGGCCACGGGAGAGGTGGAAGTCTTTGCTTCGGATCTGGTGATTTATTCCCAGGCAGACACGCCTCCCATTTATGTCAGGGATGACGATCGGGTAGACGAAAATCTACGCCTGAAATATCGATATCTGGATTTACGAAAGAACCAGATGCAGCGCAATCTGGCCTTTCGCCATCAGGTGACCCGGGTGGCGCGGGAATATTATCATTCCCAGGGCTTTGTCGAGGTGGAGACTCCCATGCTGATCAATCCTACGCCGGAAGGGGCCAGAGATTACCTGGTGCCCAGCCGGGTGCATCCGGGGAAATTTTATGCGCTCCCACAGTCGCCCCAGATGTTTAAGCAGCTGCTGATGGTGGGCGGTGTAGATCGGTACATGCAGATCGTCAAGTGCTTTCGGGATGAGGATCTGCGGGCGGACCGGCAGCCGGAATTTACCCAGATCGACCTGGAGATGTCCTTTGTGGATGTGGACGATGTGCTGGAGATTCAGGAAGGATTTTTGAAAAAGCTGTTTCAAGAGGTCCTGGGGGTGGAGCTTACGATCCCCTTTCCCCGTCTGTCCTACGACGAGGCCATGGACCGATACGGCAGCGACAAGCCGGATACCCGATTCGGATTTGAATTGAAGGACATCGGCGGGATCAATGCGGTATCCCACACAGAATTCCCTGTTTTTCGCAGCGCCCTGGAGCAGCAGGGGACCGTTCGGGGCATCTGCATCCAAGGAGGCGCCGACCGGTTCAGCCGAAAGGATATCGACAGCTTTATCGAACTGTCCAGGTCTTACGGAGCCAAGGGTCTGGTATGGATCAAGAAAGGCGTTGACGAAATTACATCTTCCGTAAACAAATTTTTTTCTCAGGATCAGCTGGCGGATATTTTGTCCGCCCTTGAGGCTGAGGTCGGCGATCTGGTGCTGATCGCGGCGGACAGGAAGAAGGTGGTGCTGGATACCTTGGGCTTCCTGCGCCGGCATATTGCGGGAAAACTGGGGCTTCCGGACGACAGCCAGTTCCAGCTTCTGTGGGTGGTAGATTTCCCCCCTGTACGAATTTGACGATGAAGCCCAACGGTTTTATGCCATGCACCATCCCTTTACCTCTCCTCGCCTGGAGGACATCCCTTTGCTGGACACGGATCCGGGAAGGGTCCGGGCCAAGGCTTACGATATCGTTCTCAACGGTGTGGAGCTGGGAGGAGGAAGCATCCGGATCCACGACAGGCAGCTGCAGCAAAAGATGTTTGAGGTGCTGGGCCTTTCGCCGGAGGAAACCCGTCAGAAGTTTGGATTTCTGCTGGAGGCCTTCCGATACGGGACGCCTCCTCATGGCGGCCTGGCCTACGGGCTGGATCGGCTGGTAATGCTTTTGACGGGCGAAAGCAGTATTCGGGAGGTCATCGCTTTTCCGAAAAATCAGGCGGCGCAGTGCATGGTCAGCGAGGCGCCGTCTCCCGCCGGGAAAGAACAGCTGGAAGAATTGGGTATACAATGGAGAAAGGAATAGCCGTCATTGAAGGGGATGAAAACAGGGGTCTTCGGGGGGACCTTCGATCCGGTGCACAGCGGGCATGTGGCGCTGTGTCGGCAGGCGGAGAAGGAAGCCGGACTGGATCGGGTTTTTGTGGTGCCGGCCCGGCTGCAGCCCTTTAAGCTGGATCAGCGGACGGCCGACGGCCATCACCGGATGGAGATGCTCCGGCTGGCCTTTTCCGAGGATCCCCGGGTGACCGTGTCCGATGCAGAGCTGGAAAGGGAAGAAATTTCCTATACCATCCATACCCTGCGGGTGTTTCAGCATCGCTTCCCGGAGGATGAAATCTCCTTTATTCTGGGCGCAGATTCCTTTTTAAAGATCGAGGGATGGCGGGAATACCGGGAGCTGGCGGCGAAGCATCCGCTGTTGGTAGGGGTGCGGCCCGGCTCGCCGATGGAGGAGCTGCGGGCGCTGATCCTGCGGCTGGAGTCGGAATGCGGCGCTTCTGTCCGGTTGCTGGCCAATGAGCAAATGGCGATCGCCTCCAGCAGGCTGAAAGAATTGCTCCGGCAGGGAGCCTCCGTCCGGGGCTGGATGCCGGAAAGCGTAGAAAGGTACATCGAGAAGCATGCGCTCTATACATAGCTATATCGAAAGGAATTTTACAGAAAAGAGGAAAACGCATACCTATGCGGTAAGAGATCTGGCAGTCCGAATGGCGGAGCACTACGGCGCCGATCCGGAAAAGGCGGCTGTCGCCGCGCTGTTCCACGATATGTTCCGGGGAGTTCCGGAGCAGTCTCTCAACTGCTATGTGCGGCATCTGGGGCTGGATGCCCGATATCTGGACAATCCCAATCTGGCCCATGGCAAGGTGGCGGCAGTGATCATGAAGCGGGACTACGGCGTGGACGATCCGGATGTGATCAACGCCGTCGAGTATCACACCACGGGACGCCCTGCGATGTCCCTGCTGGAAAAAATCATCTATCTGGCCGATGCCACGGAGCCCGGGCGGGTATACCCCAAGGTGGAGGTTCTGCGCCGACTGTCCTTTGAGAATCTGGATCAGGCGCTGCTTTTGGCCCTGCGGCATACCATCCGGTACATTGAGTGCCGGGGACTGTATCTGGATCCGGATACGGTGCTGGCATTGAAATATTATGAGGAAAAGGAGAGAAGGAATGAACAGCAAGCGAATTGCGGTTCTGGCAGCCCGGACGCTGAGCAACAAAAAGGCTGAAGCGATCGTTTGTCTTGACATTGAAGCCAGGTCTTCCATCGCCGACTACTTTATTCTGGCTTCCGGCGGTTCCGAGCGGCAAATCAAAGCCCTGGCCGAGGAGGTGGAGGATCAGTTTGCGAAGGAGGGCGTCATCGCCAGGAGCATTGAAGGCAAGGCCAGCTCCGGCTGGATCCTTATGGACTTCGGCGATGTGATCGTCAGCGTGCTGACGGCGGAAACCCGCCAACGCTACAATATTGAAAAGGTGTGGGCCGACTGCGACGTACTGAACTGGGAGGAATTCAATGAGTGATCGATATAATTTTGCGGAGCTGGAAGCCAAGTGGCAGCGGAAATGGGCAGAGGAGAACACCTTCGAGATCCGGGAGGACGCGGAGCGGGAGAAGTACTATGTGCTGGAAATGTTTCCCTATCCCTCCGGCAAGCTTCACATGGGACACGTGAGGAACTACTCCATCGGCGATGTGATCGCCCGGTTCAAGACCATGAACGGCTACAACGTACTCCATCCCATGGGATGGGATTCCTTTGGCCTGCCGGCGGAAAACGCTGCCATTAAAAACGGGATCCACCCAAACCTTTGGACCTGGTCCAACATTGATGAAATGAGAAAGCAGCTGAAGCAGCTGGGATTTTCCTATGACTGGAGCCGGGAGGTGGCGACCTGCCACCCGGATTATTATCGGTGGATGCAGTGGATTTTTATCCAATTCTTTAAAAAGGGGCTGGCCTACAAAAAGGAGAACCCGGTGAACTGGTGTCCCAGCTGTCAGACGGTTCTGGCCAATGAACAGGTAGTGGACGGCGGCTGTGAGCGATGCGGCACCCCGGTGGGGAAGAAGGAGCTGTCCCAGTGGTATTTTAAGATCACCGATTATGCCGACCGGCTGCTGAACAACCTGGAGCTTCTGGACGGATGGCCCAACAAGGTCAAAGTGATGCAGAAAAACTGGATCGGGCGCAGCGTTGGCGCTGAAGTAGACTTTGATATCGAAGGGTTTCCCGAGAAGCTGAAAATCTTTACCACCAGACCCGATACGCTGTTTGGCGTCACCTATATGGTTCTGGCGCCGGAGCATCCCTTTGTCAAGGAGCTGATCCGGGGGCAGGAGGTGGAGGAAGCGGTCCGCGCGTTCCAGGAGAAGCTCCACCACATGAGCGATATTGAGCGGACCGCAACCACTCTGGAAAAGGAAGGGCTGTTTATCGGCCGATATGCCGTGAACCCGCTGAATGGAAAGCGGGTGCCCATCTACATCGCCAACTACGTGCTCATGGATTACGGGACCGGCGCCATTATGGCCGTTCCGGCCCATGATCAGCGCGACTTTGACTTTGCCG
>JBGYKY010000154.1:0-9339 GCA_041836105.1 Bacillota bacterium
AAATCATCGGGGAGGACAAGAGCTTCTACATCCTTTCCGACTATTCCTTTGTGTATAAGAGCGGTATTACCGTGAAGGAAGGAACGCTCCCAACCAATTTGGTGACGGGCATCCGCGTTCGGGACAACCAGGAAGCCGGATCGGCAGAGGTGCTGCTGTCTATGAGCCTGCCGGCTTTGTACAGCTATACCTTTGACGGGAACAAAATGGTGCTGACCCTGTACGACAGCCGTCATCAGGCCGCTATCGACCTGGCGGACAACCGGCTGGTCAGCAAAATTGTTCCGGCAACCGCTCAGGCGGCAGGCGCGTGCGCCTATGAAATTCAGCTGGATAAGGGAAGCCGCACCAACGGGGTATATGTGGAATTTCAGGGCAGCACCCTGGTGCTGGGGTTCAAAAAAGCGAAGACCGTTTCTGCAGGCAGCCTGCAGGGCGTAAAGATCTATCTGGATGCGGGGCATGGCGGTACGGATTCCGGCGCTAAAGGCGCGCTGGGAGACCGGGGCCCCGCGGAGAAGGACATCAATCTGGCCATCGCCCGAATCACGGAAGCCTATCTGCTCCAGCGGGGCGCCCAGGTGATCACCACCAGGCAGGGGGATACCTCGGCCAGCCTGGCTCAGCGAATGGCCATGGTGGTAGAGCACAAGCCGGATCTTTCCGTATCCATCCACGCCAATTCCACGGCGGTGTCCAATAATTACGGAGCCATCCGGGGGTACCGGACCTATCATACCTACGAGCTTCCGGTAACCGGGGCGGAGGATGCCGTATCCTTTATCAGCCGCCGAACGGCGGAGCTGGCCGGACTGACCTATTCGGGCAAAAAGCTCAGCAATCTGGCCTTGTCCAGAACCCAGTATTGCCCGGCCATGGTCATCGAAGTAGCTTTCATGTCTAATCCGCAGGACTACGAATGGCTGCTCCGCGAGGAAAACCAGCAGCTGGTGGGAAGAGCTATCGGCCAGGCGATCCAGGAATGGTTTGAGTATCAGAGCGGCTTGCCCGCCTATGACCAGAACAGCATCAAGGTACTGGTCAACGGGCAAAAGGTAGCCTTTGATGCCGAGCCCTTTATCGAATCGGGGCGGACCCTGGTTCCCCTCCGGCGGATCTTTGAGGCGCTGGGCGGAGAAGTGACCTGGGATGAGGCATCTCAGACGGCCACGGTTGTGCGGCAGGGGCGGACCCTGGTGTTCACCATCGGCCAGAGCCGGTTTACCGTCAATGGAGAAGAACATACCATGGAGGTGACGGCCCGGATCGTTGCCGGCGGACGTACTGTCGTTCCCCTCCGCGTTCTTTCTGAAGCGCTGGGCTACGAGGTTGGATGGGATGAAGGAACCAGAACCGTCACCATTCGTTAGATCCCGCTTTGTTTATCCCCGTCTCACATCAGGGGAAAGGAGTTTCGCTATGACAGATCCACAGGATACCAATCCCCCGCTTTTTCCCGCTTCGGCGGCAGAAGGCCTGCTTCCGGAGCAGGAGCTGCTCCGGATCCTGCTTCGGACGGTAGGAGACGGAGTGATCCTCACCGATGAGGAGGGGAGGGTGGCCCATATGAATCCCCCGGCGGAGGCGCTGACCGGATTTCCCCTGGAAAAAGGGAGAGAGATGCTCCTGTGCCGGGTGTTCCGAACCACCGGGGCAAGCGCCGGGCTGATTCCCGGAGCGGGCACTGTCCATCACACGCTGCTGATCAATGCGGAGGGAATGGAAATCCCTGTGGAATATTGCCTGGTCCCCTTTGCCGGAGGAGAGGGAAGGGAAGCGGCACAGGCACTGATTTTCCGTCGATCCGACAAGCAGCTGCGGCTGAATCAGGCGGAGTATATGGGCTACCACGACAAGCTGACAGGCCTGTACAACCGGCGGTTCCTGGAGGAGGAAATGAGCCGGCTGGACACCCTGAGGAATCTCCCCCTGGCGCTGATCATGGGAGACGTAAACGGCCTGAAGCTGATGAACGACGTGTTCGGGCATGAGGCGGGTGATCTGTTGCTGAAGGCGGTAGCGGATTCCCTGAAGCAGGCGTGTCGAAACGATGAAATTATTTCCAGGCAGGGAGGGGATGAGTTTGTGATCCTGCTGCCCGGGGTGGATGAGAAAAATGCCCGGGGCATCGTCGCCCGTATCAAGAAAATTTTGCAGACAAAGCACGTTCGAAAGCTGGAGGTATCCGTTTCCTTTGGGATTGGCGTCAAGACCAGCCCCGAGGAAAACCTCCGGGATGCGTTGACGGCGGCCGAGGATGCGATGTATCGGGAGAAGCTCTTTTCCGCCGGGCAGGCCAAAGAACGGGCGTTAGCCCGGATCCTGGAGCTTTATCAGGGGAAAAACGAGATGGAGGGCGTTCGGGTAGAGCGGCTCTACCAGATTTGCGGTATCCTGGCCGACGCCGTTAATTTCCGGGGAAAGAAGCGGGAATTTTTGCAGCAGGCAGCCTTTCTCCACGACATCGGCAAGGTGGCCATCGACTCGGCTGCATTTATCAAGGATGGGAAGCTGGGAAGCCAGGACTGGCAGAATGTTCAGCGGCATCCGGAAATCGGATATCGGATACTCAGCGCCATCAGCGGCCTGGCGGGAATGGCGGAATACGTGCTGTACCACCACGAAAAATGGGACGGCAGCGGATATCCCAAGGGGCTTCGGGGCAGTGAGATCCCTTTGGAGGCCAGGATCCTGGCCATTGTAGATTCCTTTGAGGCCATGACCAGCAAGCGCCCCTACCGGGAGGCGCTTCCGGAAGAGGAGGCGCTTCGCGAGCTGGAGCGGCATGCGGGAACGCAATTCGATCCGGAGCTGGTGAGGATTTTCGTGGAGCGTTGGCCCAGAGGGCTTTAAACAGGCGTTGCGGGATCTTGCGGCATAGCGGCAGACCCCGGGGCTGCGGCTGCCTGGGCGCCGGTAGACGTCGATGCGGCCGTCAGCTCGGCTATCCGCTTGTGGAGGTCGTTGATCTGCTGGAGCAGGCCGTCCTTTTCTCTCAGCAGAACAGCCTTTTCTTTGTTGAGGCGTTTGGATTCCAGCTTGAAGCCGATAAAGCGCCCGACCCCCAGGGACATGACCACCAGGGCACCCAGCATCGCGGAAACGAAGATGACCAGCGCCAGGGATGCGGCAAATTTGTGAACAAAGACGTTGACCACCACGGGCCTGGAATTAATCAGCGCAAAGGCGGTGACGACCACGGCCAGAAGCAGGCTGAGGACGAACAGGACTTGGCTTTTTTGCATGGAGCACCTCATTTCCCGGACAATATGGCGATGTGTTGATAGTGTGATAACCCAAATATAACATTCCCCTTTTTTTTCGTCAAGTGAAAGGAGACAGCCATGGAGAAAACGACTGCGCGCAGGAATGCGGGTCTCTTTCTGACGGCTCTGCTGCTGACTGTCCTGACGGCGGGCTGCCTGGCCGGATGCAGCGCCGGCGGGAACAGCGGCGGAGCCGGTCCCGCCGCAGGGGAAGCGATCGCCCTGTTGATCAACGATCCCACGGAAGCGGAGCGGGAGCAGTATGCGCCGGTGGACACCCTGATGCTTCATAACGGCGAGGAAGGCTTTATCTTCGTAGCCCTTTGGGATGACACGTATTTGAACGTGGTGGAGCTCCTGGCGGCGGAGGACGGCTCTACGGCAGCGGGCGACACGGTATACCGGCTGGCGGCCGTTCCCGCGGGCACGGCGCTGGAGATAGCGACGCTGCGCTCCGAAGGCATTCCGGCCTATCAGCTGGAGGTTCGGGTAGGCGAAGAAGGAAAAGCTGCAACGTATGTTATCGTCTATGACGGGGTGAACGGGACCCCCAAAGAGGAAACCATTTTGGCGGAGTAGTCGGCGTTGGCCTGATGGGATCCCCCGGAGAAGCTTGCCGTTGTTTTTTTTCGGGAGGGTGTGGTATAATGCAGGCAAAGGAGATGATCCTGATGATAACCGTGCATGGGAAACGGACAGGCCCTTCGCCTGCTCGTTCGGCAGCATTACAAGCTCCATGGATCTCAGCAGATGTGGTGCAGCAAAGGGTGGACCTCGGAAACGTGGGACTTCCTTTGCTTTTTTTCTGCAACGGGAATGGAAATCGTTTCCCGGCAGGGCAAAGGGGTATGATAAGATAATAGGATAAAGCCGGCGGGAAAGAACGGCTTTTGGGGCTTACCGATTGGTCGGCGGCCCGAGGCCGACGGCAAGCGGCCGGTGCGGGCAGTAAGCAGGTAAAAGTAAGGGGAACGGACAGGAGCAATGAAAAACGAAAACAACGACAATAGAAGGGATAACGGAAGCACCCGTAGGGAGGAACAGAGAATGAAAGCCATCTTCGACTCCAAGGAGGAATTTATCGAAGAATTTCGCCGGATTTACCAGGAATCCGAAGGGGAGCTTTTTACCCGCAAGGCATCTCCGGCAGATTGTTACATAACGCTGCTGCGGCTGCTGCGGGAAAAAATCAATGTCAGCTGGGTAGACACCAGTAAAAAGTATGCCCGGTTCAACGACAAGCAGGTGTACTATTTCTCCATGGAATTCCTTATCGGGAGGCTGTTGAAATATTACCTTGTCAATTTGGATTTGGAGGATATTGTCCGGGAGGGCTTCCGGGAGCTGGGAGTCGTCTACGAGACGGTGCTGGATCAGGAGGAGGATCCGGGCATAGGCAACGGCGGGCTGGGGCGGCTGGCCGCCTGTTTCCTGGACAGCATGGCCCATTTGGGGATGGCGGGGCACGGAAACGGCCTCCGGTACCGATACGGGCTTTTCCGGCAGAAGATTGCCGACGGCTATCAGCTGGAGCTGCCCGATGGCTGGCTGCGAAACGGGTACCCCTGGGAAAAGGAAAAGAGAAACAAGGCAGTAGAGGTTCGCTTTGGCGGGCAGGTAGCCTACAGCGAGGAGGAGGGGGTCCCCCGCTTTCATCTGGAAGGCTATCACTCGGTGCTGGCGGTTCCCTACGACATCCCCGTTATCGGCGTCAAGGATTTTTTAAACATCAACACCCTGAGGCTCTGGAGCGCCGAGCCCATGGAGGATCGGCTGGATATGCATTCCTTCAACTCGGGAGATTTTTCCAAAGCGCTTCAGTACCGTTCCGATGCCGAAGCGATTTCCTCCATTCTGTATCCGGACGACAGCGGCCCTTCGGGGCGGGAGCTGCGGCTGAAGCAGGAATACTTTTTGGTTTCTGCGGGAATCCAGTCCATTCTGCGCCATCAGAAAAAGAGCGGCATGCGGATCCAGAACCTGAACAAGAAGGTAGCCATCCACATCAACGATACCCATCCGGCCTTGAGCATTCCCGAGATGATGCGGATCCTGGTGGACGAGGAGGGCATAAGCTGGGAACAGGCCTGGGCCATTACCACCAACACCATTTCCTACACCAACCATACGATCCTGCCGGAGGCGCTGGAAAAGTGGCCGGTCGGGCTGGTGCAATCCCTGCTGCCCCGGGTGTATCAGATCATCGAAGAGATCGACCGGCGGTTCCGCCGGGAAGTGCACGCGTCCCAGCCGGATGCGGAGAGGCTGCTGGAAAGCACGGCCATCCTCCGGGATGGATACGTGCATATGGCCAATCTGGCCGTGGTGGGCAGCTATTCCATCAACGGGGTAGCGGAGCTTCATACCGATATCTTGAAAAACAACCTGTTTCGGGATTTCTACACCATTTACCCGGAACGATTTAATAATAAGACCAATGGGGTCAGCCACCGACGCTTTTTATTCAGCGCCAATCCCAGCCTGTCGGCATTGATCAGCAGCAGGATCGGAGACGCCTGGCGGGAAAAGGCCGGGGAGCTGGCCAGATTGAAGCAGTTTGAAAATGATCAGGAATTCCTGGAAGCCCTCAGGGCTTCCAAGCTGGAAAACAAGCAGCTTCTGGCGGCGTATATCAAGAAAAAATATGGATTGGAGGTCGATCCCTCTTCCATTTTTGACATTCAGGTCAAGCGGATCCACGCCTATAAAAGACAGCTGATGAACGCGCTGAAAATCATGGATTTGTACAACCGATTGACGGAGAACCCGGACATGGCATTTCCCAAGGTGACCTTCCTCTTTGCCGGAAAGGCGGCCCCCGGATACTACTACGCTAAAGCGGTCATCAAGCTGATCAATCTGGTGGCGGAAAAAATCAACAATGATCCGGTGGTCAGCCAGCGGATCAAGGTACTGTTCCTGGAGGATTTTAACGTGACCCTGGGTGAGATGATTTACCCGGCGGCAGATATCAGCGAGCAGATCTCTACCGCCTCTCAGGAGGCCTCCGGAACGGGGAACATGAAGTTTATGTTCAACGGGGGCATCACCCTGGGCACCTTAGACGGAGCCAATGTGGAAATCCTGCGGGAGGCGGGCCCGGAAAACGTCTGGATCTTCGGGCTGACCGCCGAGCAGGTTCTGGAAAATCAGCGGGAGGGTCGGTGGATGACCGAGGAGGAGTGCGAGAAAAACCCGCGGCTCCGCAAAATCATCGACCAACTGCGAAGCGGCTTTCTGGGGGCGGATAACGGTGAGGTTCACATGATTGTGGATTCCCTGCTGCCCAACAACGACTATTTCTTCGTGCTTCGGGATTTCCAGGCATACGTGGACGCCTTTGATCAGCTGTGCCACAGCTATGAGGACAGGGAGGGCTGGGCCAGGATGTCTCTCAGCAATATTGCGGCCGCCGGGTATTTTACCAGCGATCGTTCCATACGGGATTACGCCAACGACATTTGGATGGTACGTCATAACTGACCGGCGGCAGGCCGTTCTGCCGCGCTGTTCGCTTCGGATTTTTCGTGGATAATCGGGAGGTGCCTATGAAGAGAAAAGAATGTATCGCAATGCTGTTGGTGGGCGGGCAGGGAAGCCGGCTGAAGTGTCTGACCTCCAGCATTGCCAAACCGGGCCTGGTTTTCGGGGGGAAGTATCGGATCGTGGATTTTTGCCTGAGCAATTGCGTCAATTCCGGGATCGATACGGTGGGCATGCTGACGCAGTACAAGCCGTTTCTCTTGAACAACTATGTGGGCGTGGGCTCCGCCTGGGATCTGGATTCGGATGTAGGGGGGTTGCACACCCTGCCGCCCTACGTGGGGCCCAAGGGGGGCACCTGGTACAAGGGGACGGCCAATGCCATCTATCAGAACATGAACTTCATCGACCTGTTCAATCCGGAAAATGTACTGATCCTTTCAGGGGATCACATTTACAAGATGGACTACAACCTGATGCTCCGGGAACACCGGGAAAAGGAAGCGGACGTAACCATTGCCGTGCTGGAGGTGCCCCTGGAGGAAGCGTCCCGGTTCGGCATTATGAGCGTAGACGCAGAGGATCGCATCACCCGATTTGCGGAAAAGCCGAAGGAGCCCGAAGGCACCCTGGCCTCCATGGGGATCTATATTTTCAGGTGGGAGGTGCTGAAAAGGGCATTGATCGTTGATGAAGCAGATCCCAATTCAGAAAACGATTTCGGGAAAAATGTCATTCCCAGGCTGCTGACGGATAAAAAACGCCTCTTCGCTCACCGCTTCCAGGGTTATTGGAAGGATGTGGGGACCGTAGACAGCTACTACTTTGCCAGCATGGAGCTTCTGGGCGATTCTCCCAGCCTGGATCTGTACGAAAAGCATAACAAGATCATTTCCAATTCCAACGCTGACGGGAAGCCGCCTCAGTGGATCGGGCCCTGCGCCAGGGTCAAAAATTCCATCATCAGCAACGGGTGCAACATTCTGGGCGATGTGGAGAACAGCATCCTTTCTCCGGGGGTGTACGTAGGAGAGGGGGCAGTGGTCCGGGATTCCATCTTGTTCCCCGATGTGCGGATCGAAAAAGGCGCCCGGGTGGACAAGGCCATCATGGGTGAGAACTCTGTGGCCGGAGAGGGGGCCGTCATCGGCGTGCCCGTAGAGGCGCCGGCGGAGCCTAACGGCATCACCATTTTGGAAAATCACTTAAAGATCGAGCCGGGCGTTCGGGTGGAAGCTGGCTCGGAGTGCACCCTATAGGAGGGATGGACCGTGATTAAAGCATTAGGAATGATCAGCACCAACTATCGTCTGGACCAGTCCGAACGCCTGGCGGAAAACCGTCCCATCAGCGCTACGCCCTTTGGGGGTCGGTACCGCCTGGTGGATTTTCCTCTGTCCAACCTGGTGAATGCCGGGATCCTCACCGTAGGCGTGATCCTCCCCTACAATATGCGCCCCCTGATGGACCACATCTCTGCCGGGAAATCCTGGAACCTGGACCGGCACTCCGGCGGCCTCTTTATCCTGCCGGCGGTAACGCCGTCTCTGAAGCCGCGGCTCCAAAAATTCTGCGCCCAGGATTTCCTGTCAAATATTGAATTTCTGACCACGGAGGACGCGGAGATTGTAGTGATTGCCGATGCGAACCATGTGGCCAATGTGGATCTGGCAGAGGTCATTTCTTTCCACGAGCGATCCGGGTGCCGGGTGACCATGGTCTATCAAAACGACATGCTGGTTCATCCGTACAGCGAAGCCAGGCTCCGGATGGATGAGGCCGGACGGATCCTGGAGATCCGGCGGCCTCCCGAAGAAGGAGTTTCAGAGCTGCGCAGCACCTTCGCGGATATTTTCGTCTTCGATCGGAGCCTGCTGGTGGAGATGCTGACCACTGCCACCAATCCGGAGTTCCGGGATCTGACGGATCTGGTCCAGGCAAATCTGAGCGGACTGGATGTCTGCGGGTACGAATTTACCGGATATATGCGGGAGATTTTCACCGTCAATGATTACCACGCCATTTCCATGGAGCTGCTTCGGCCCCAGGTAAAAGAGGAGATTTTTGAAGGGCCGAATAAAATCATTACCAAGATCAAGGACAGCCCGCCCACCAAATTCCGGGATCATGGAGAAGTCCGATGCGCAATGATTTCCAGCGGATGCCTCGTAGACGGTAAAGTGGAAAGCAGCATCATCTTCCGAAACGTAATTCTGAAAAGGGGAAGCGTGGTTAAAAATTCCGTGCTCATGCAGCGCTGTGTCGTGGGGGAGAACTGCGTGTTGGAAAACGTGGTGCTGGACAAGGGCATCCACGTGCCGGAGAACACGGTGCTGAGGGGACAGGGGGCTACCCCCATCTATGTGCCCAAGGGGACCAGGCTGTGATCGGCCTTTCGGCCGTCGGCCGGGGGGGAGAAGGTAAGAAAGGAGTGATGCTTCATGAAGGTCATGGTTGCCGCATCGGAGGTCAGGCCCTTTGTCAAAAGCGGGGGGGCTGGGAGATGTGATGGGCTCGCTGCCTGCCGCTCTGAAAAAAGAAGGGCTTGAGGTCAGCGTGATCCTGCCCAAGTACGCCGGAATCCAGCCGG
>JBGYKY010000155.1:0-2922 GCA_041836105.1 Bacillota bacterium
CTGTGACTTTGTCGTTAAATACGGGCTGGAGATATTGCAGGTGGTGGATCCGGGCGATCCGTCCATCGATCTTACCCAGTTGGGGGAAGTCTTTGTAGCGGAGGAGACGCTGATCAATTCCGGTCCCTTTGACGGATTGGACAACCGGGAGGCCATCCTGCGGATTACCGAATTTCTGGAAGAAAAGAAGATCGGTCAGGAGTCGGTCAACTACCGGCTGAGGGATTGGCTTATCTCCAGACAGCGCTACTGGGGAACGCCTATTCCCATGATCTATTGTGAAACCTGTGGCTGGGTCCCCGAAAGGGAAGAAAACCTGCCGGTACTGTTGCCTACGGATGTGACGTTTACCGGCAAGGGAGAATCTCCTCTGGCGACCAGCGGGAGCTTTCAGGATACGGATTGCCCCGTCTGCGGCGGGCCGGCCAGGCGAGAGCTGGACACCATGGACACCTTCCTGGATTCCTCCTGGTATTTCCTGCGGTACACGGATCCCGCCAACAACCGGGAGGCCTGGGATTTCGCCCGGCAAAAATACTGGATGTCGGTAGACCAGTATATCGGCGGCGTGGAGCATGCCATCCTCCATCTGATGTATTCCCGCTTCTTTCAGATGGCCTTCTGCGACCTGGGTCTGGTGAGCCACGAAGAGCCATTCACCAATCTGTTGACCCAGGGGATGGTCATCAAGGATGGAAAAAAGATGTCCAAGTCCATCGGCAATGTGGTGAGCCCCGATGAAATCATTGCCCGGTATGGCGCCGACACGGCCCGACTGTTCATCCTGTTTGCAGCGCCGCCGGAAAAAGAGCTGGACTGGTCGGATACCGGCGTGGAGGGGAGCTATCGTTTCCTGAATCGGGTGTACCGGCTGGTCAGCGACCTGCTGGAGACTCTTCCGGCTCCCGGCCCGGCAGCTTCTTCCCGTGCAGCGAAAACGCCGGCTGACAGGGACCTGTCCTATGCCATGAATGCCGCCATTAAAAAGGTGACGGAGGATGTGGGGGAACGCTTTAATTTCAACACAGCCATCAGCGCCGTCATGGAGCTGGTCAATGAAATTTACAGGTATAAAGAAGAGACGGATCCGGATCCGGCTTTGCTTCGGACAGCCCTGGAAAACCTGGTGCTGATCCTGACGCCCTTTACGCCGCACCTCTGTGAGGAGCTGTGGGAGAAGTTGGGGCATGTGACGTCCGTTTACCGAAGAAGCTGGCCGGCCTACGATGAAGGGGCTCTGGTTCGGGATGTGGTGGAGATCGTCATCCAGGTAAACGGGAAAGTGAAGGATAAGCTTCATATCGCCAGCCGGCTGGATAAAGAAGCCTTTGAAAAGACTGCCTTGGCAGATCAGCGGGTACAGGCCTTATTGAACGGAAGGGAACTGGTGAAGGTCGTCGCGGTACCCGGCAAGCTGATCAATCTGGTAGTCCGTTAATGAAACGAACGGAGAAAAAATGAGACCGAATTTTAATAAAAAGAAAAGCGGCGATGCCCTGAGGGTCATCCCGCTGGGAGGGCTTAACGAGATCGGGAAAAATATGACCCTCCTGGAGTATCAGGATGAAATCCTGGTCATCGATTGCGGGTTGTCCTTTCCGGACGACGAAATGTACGGCATTGATATCGTGATCCCTGATTTTACCTATTTAAAGAAAAATGCCGCTAAAATTAAGGGCGTTTTGATCACCCATGGCCACGAGGACCATATCGGAGCGATCCCTTATCTGTTGAAAAGTCTGAGCGTCCCCATTTACGGCACCCGGCTCCCCCTGGGGCTGATCAGCAACAAGCTGAAGGAACACGGCATCAAGGGCAGACTGAACGTTATTAAAGCAGGGGATACGGTAAAACTGGGCAGCTTTAAGGTAGAAACCATCCGGACCACCCATTCCATTGCCGATGCCATCTGCCTGTCCATTGAAACTCCCGTGGGGGTAGTGTTCCATACCGGTGATTTCAAAATTGACTACACACCGGTGGACGGAGAGCCCATCGATTTTCATCGGCTGGCGGAAATCGGCAGGAAGGGTGTCCTGCTGATGATGGCGGACAGCACTAATGTGACCCGGCCGGGCTTTACGGCTTCAGAAAAGACGGTGGGGAGAGTGCTGGAAAATATTTTTCGGGATTCCAAGACCCGCATCATTATTGCCACCTTTTCTTCCAACGTCCACCGGGTGCAGCGCATTATCGACAATGCGGTCAAGTTTGACCGCAAGGTAGCGATCTCCGGCCGGAGCATGGTCAACGTGGTCAACCTGGCGGTAGAGCTGGGCTATCTGAAGGTCCCTGCCGGCGTGCTGGTGGATATCAACAAGATCAAGGGCATTCCCGACAAAAATCTGGTCATCGTTACCACAGGAAGCCAGGGAGAACCGATGTCGGCCCTTTCCCGGATGGCGTCTTCGGAACACAAAGCGGTGCAAATCAAGAAGGGGGACATGGTTATCCTGTCCTCCAGCCCCATTCCCGGCAATGAAAAGACGGTATCCAATGTAGTAAATCGTCTCTTTGAGAAGGGCGCCGAGGTCATCTATTCCGACATTGCAGATATTCACGTGTCCGGCCACGCCTGCGAGGAAGAATTAAAGCTGATGCACATGCTGCTGAAGCCCAGATTCTTTGTCCCGGTTCATGGGGAATACCGCCATTTGCGGGCTCATGCGGCGCTGGCAGAAAATCTGAGGATGGATCCTGAGGATATCTTCATCCTGAAAAACGGCAATGTACTGGAGCTGACGCCCCGGTCGGCCCGGATTATCGGAGAGGAAATCCCGGCATCGGCGGTGCTGGTAGACGGTCTGGGCGTGGGCGATGTGGGCAATATTGTTCTGCGGGACCGAAAGCTGCTGTCTGAATCGGGACTGATTATCGTGGTGGCCGCCATTGATCGGGCATCCGGTGAGGTGGTTTCCGGGC
>JBGYKY010000156.1:0-2941 GCA_041836105.1 Bacillota bacterium
AAAAATATCCCCTGAACCCCAGAACCAGGCTGGGCCGGGGAGACACTATCCAGATCGGTTATTATTTCGTATTCTGCGGCGTGGCCGCTCTGCTGGGGTCGGTGCTCCTGCGCCTCTATGAGGGAGAGTGGGGAGCGGAATATTACCTGGAGGAATACGGGAGCGGATTCTTCAGTGATTTTGAAGGGATGCTGGCCTTCTGCCAGAGCGCGGGGATCCTCTTCCTGGCGATAGGCATCATCGCCGTCCTTCTGGGGCGGCGCCTGGAGAGGCCGAAGCCGGTTACAAAACAAGTTTCCGATTGACCGAAGAACCTTCTTGCGGAATGACGTCAAACAAGGTATACTCAAAGAGGTGTACCTTGTTTTTGTTTGGAGGCTTTTTGTATCGTGAGGGCCGTTTCCCCTGCAAAACGATTCTCGCCCGCAGATGCAAGCCTCCGAACCGGGGCCTCCTCCATGCGCGGCGCAGCATAAAGTTGCTGCGGCTTTTGCCGATATTATTATAAAGGGAGAGCCCGGCATGGTGAAACCGGCGCGCGCCGTTTCCTCGGACGGCGGATGCGGCGCCGGTGGTCAAACGGCGAAAAGGTGATTATTTGTATAGGAACATTAAGAAGAACCTGACCTCGCTGATCGCGGCGCTGACGGTTCTGGCGGTAGCTTTTTTTACGGCCGGCATCGAGTATCGAAGCAATGTGGATCGGCAGAAGCAGGCGCTGGCAGATGAGCTGGCTGTGGTGAAAAACAACTGGGAAGAAGGCATCGCGACCCGGGTCCAGGGCCTCAAGGGGCTGGTTTCCTATGTCCGCCTCAACCCCCACCTTTCTCAGGAGGAGTACGAGGTGTTTGCTCGAGAGCTGCTCGAGTCACGAAACCACCTGCTCCGGAGCCTGGTCCTGATGACGGATACGACCATTACGCACGTGTACCCCTATGAGAGCAATCAACACCTGCTGGGCACGGATATGGGCGTTGTGGCAACGCAGCAGGAGATGGTTCTCTATACAAAAAATACAGGGCGGTCCGTGTTGATCGCGCCGGTGGAGCTGCTGCAGGGCGGTATGGGCATCGTTGTCAGGAACCCGCTGATTGTGGACGGGCGTTATTGGGGGCAGACGGCGGCGGTTTTTGACTACTACGATGTGCTCCGGAACACGGGCATGCTGAACCTGGCTCGGGATAATCAGGTTCAGGTGATCATTGCCCGGCCTCTGTCCCTGGAGACGGAGACCATGTGGACCAATGCGCAGGAATCCCTCGACAGGCAGGACAAGGAGACGCCTCTGCTGGTCTCCCTCCAGTTGTACGATACCACCATGAGGATCTATGCCCTGCCCAAGGGCGGATGGAACGGATTCTCTCCGCTGGTGCAGGGGATCCTCTTCAGCGGGCTGGCTCTGGCTGTCGCGGTCTTTTTTGCCCTGCGGCATATGATCTCCGTGAAAAATCAGCTGCAGGAGAACCAAATGGTTATCAGCGAGGCCAACCGGCGGCTGCAAAGCACCAACGACGAGCTGGAGGCGACGATCCAGCAGCTGATGGCCAGCGAAGAGGAGCTGAAGGAGCAGTATCAGGAAATTCGGAAGCAGGAGCGAACCATTCAGTTTATGGCGGAGCGCGATCCGCTGACGGAGCTGTACAACCGACGCAAAATGGTAGAGGTCATGGAGGGCATTCTGGACAGCGGCGCCCAGGGAGCCATGCTTCTGCTGGACATCGACAATTTCAAAATCATCAACGATTCTCAGGGACATGTGTACGGCGACCGGATGCTGCGCCAGGTAGCCGATGTACTTCGGGGAATGACTGCGAAGGAGGATTGGCGGGCGTTCCGCCTGGGCGGAGATGAGTTTGTCCTCTGCTACCAGGGAGAGGTCGAGATGCCTCAGCTGGAGGATACGATCCGGGAGCTTTGTACGACCCTGCGAAACAGTATGCGGGTAGAGCCCATGATGAACCATGTAACCGTCAGCATCGGCGTCGTCCGATTCCCGCTGGACGGCACCAAGCTGGACGAGCTGATGATCCGGTCGGATATCGCCATGTATACGGCCAAGCGGAGCGGGAAGGATCGGTTCCAGTTTTTCCGGGAAGAGCTGATCCAGGAATTCGAAAAGAAAATCTATGTCGAAAGACTGCTGCGAAAGAGCCTGGAGGAGGGGCGGTTCTACCTGGTATATCAGCCGGTGGTGAGCGCCGAGACCGGAGAGCTTCAATATTTTGAGGCGCTGCTGCGGATCAAGGGCAATGTGCTGGCGCCGGTGGACTTCAACCCGGTGGCCGAAGACTCGGGGCTGATCATCCCCATCGGCGAGTGGGTCATCCAACAGGCGGTGGCCCAGCTGCGGACATGGCAGGAAATGGGCTTGGAGCTGAAGCCGGTGGCCATCAACATCTCTCCCAACCAGGTGCGGGACAAGAGCTTTGCCGACTGCCTGCAAAGACAGCTGGAAAAGACCCGGATCCCGCCGGAGATGATCGAAGTGGAAATCACGGAAAACGTGTTCCTGGAAGGGATAGAAGACAACATCCGGATCCTGAGGACCCTTCGGGATCGCGGCGTGTCCATCGCACTGGATGATTTCGGGACCGGATATTCTTCCTTAAACTATCTGACCTACCTGCCGGTCAATAAAATCAAGCTGGACAAGATCATGAAGGATCGGATTGTGACCTCCGGTAAGTCCAATGCGCTGAAGAGCCTGATCGAGCTGACTCACGGGCTGGACATGAAGATGGTAGCGGAAGGGATCGAGCAGGAGGAAGAGGGGCGGCTGCTGGCCGCCCAGGGCTGCGATTTTCTTAGCTGTCAAGACATATGTTACACTTTTGAGAAATACTCCGATACTACTTGATTCGGACTTTTGAAGTTCAAACAGGTTTTCGCAGTAGCGTTATACCGTTTTTGATGGTTTTCGATTGCTTTTCTGAGTTGTTTT
>JBGYKY010000157.1:0-5757 GCA_041836105.1 Bacillota bacterium
AAAGGGGGTGTGAAGGTCGAATCCGTGAAGGGACAGCAGCTCCAGGATTCGGTTGTGGGTTTCCGCATCCGTATAACCGAAATTTCGAGAGGCTCGAGTGATGACGGCGATGCCGGTGGCTACGGCCCGGCCGTGAGAAACGGCGTACCCACTGCATGTCTCGATGGCATGCCCCACGGTGTGCCCCAGATTCAGCAGCTGCCGAACGCCGGTATCCCTCTCGTCGGCAGCTATCACCCGGCCTTTGATGGAGACGCAGGAGCTGACGATGGTTTCCAGCCCCCGGGCTCCCGCATGTAGCGGCGCCTGCTCCCGCAGCCTGGAAAAAAGTGAGGCGTCCAAAATGATGCCGTACTTGATGGCTTCGGCGACGCCGTCCAGGAACACCTCCCCCGGCAGCGTCCGGAATGTGTCGGGATCGCAGAGCACCAGCGATGGCTGCCAGAAGGCTCCGGTCAGATTTTTGCCTCGACTCAGGTTAATGCCGGTTTTCCCGCCTACGGAGGAATCAATGGCGGCCAGAAAGGTGGTGGGGATCTGGATGGATCGGATGCCCCGCAGATAGGTGGAAGCCGTGAAGCCGGCCAGATCACCGGGAACACCGCCGCCCAAGGCTACAATGCTGTCGGTCCGGGTAAAGCCCTCTGACGCCAGCTTTTCCTGGCATTGGCCATAGGCATCCAGACTCTTGGACGCCTCTCCCGGAGGAAAGGGCAGGAGGCTTGCCTGATATCCGCTACGGGTAAGGTTCTCCAGCAGCGCCTCGCCATAGTGCTCGGCCACGGTGCTGTCGGTGATTACCAGCAGACGGCAGGGGGGAATGACCTCCCGGATCCGGGTGCCGGCTTCCTCCAAAAGCCCGCTGCCCACCAGCACCGGGTATATCCGCCGGATGCCGGCGCTTATCTCTACAAGGATCTGCTTCATGGAATGGCCTTCCCTTTTCCTTTCTATCGGCGATACAGCGGCTTTGCGGCAGGTATCGGCACAGCTATCACGGATATTATAGCAGCTTTTTTGGAGGGCGGCCATCTGCAGGCGATTTTCCCGGATGCCGGGCCGCTTTACCGGGCCGGCCATCAGAAGACATCGGGCTCCCTTCCATCGATCCGAAGCTTTCGATCCGAGCCCTCCTTCAACAGCTTTTTCAGCGCTTCGGCATCCTGGTGCTCCAGAGCGGCTTTGTATTGGGTCAGATGGTGGATCAGGCCGTCTATTTCCCGGATCAGAGGCTCCCGATTAGACAGAAAAAGCTCGCTCCACATTACCTCGTTAAGCCGGGCAACCCGGGTCAGGTCCCGATAGCTTCCGGCGGAAAAGCCCTGATGAAGAGTGGCGGAAGGGCTCTTTACATACGCATTGGAGACGATATGGGCCAGCTGTGAGGTGAAAGCAATGACCCGGTCATGCTCCTCCGGCGAGGCGATCTGCGTATTGGTAAAGCCAATGGACACGCAGAGCCTTTTCACCCGGTCCACTCGGCCGATCTCCGTTCCCCTCAGGGGTGTCAGCACCATAGAGGCGTTGCGGAAGAGGCTTTTTTCCGCATGGGAAAACCCGGAATAAACGGTTCCGGCCATGGGATGGCCGCCGATGAAGCAAAAACCGTATTTCTCTGCCAGGGGCGCCACGGCTCGGCAGAGGGTACCCTTTACGCCGCAGGTGTCCATGACGATTGTGCCCTTGCCGAAGAAGGGCGCTGATTCCCGAATCACCTCAATGGCGGTCTGAGGATAGAGGGAGACGATGACCAGATCGCATTCCCGGAGATCTTCCCGGGACAGGGTGCCGTCCACGGCTTCCAGCAGCAGCGCCCTATTGACCACCACAGGATCTGTATCAAAGCCCAGGACCTGATGGGGCGTGCACTCTTTAATCGCTTTTGCCAGGGAGCCGCCGATGAGCCCCAGGCCAATAATTCCTATTTTCATGGGTTCCATGGCATCACCTGTCAGCTTTCTCGTCGGTATGCAAAGGGGCGGATTGCATGAATGGCTGCAACCAGCTCCCGGAACGCGTCGGGCTTCAGGGACTGGGAGCCGTCGGAGAGAGCATGCTCCGGATCGTTGTGGACCTCGATCATCAGGCCGTCGGCTCCGGCGGCCACAGCGGCCAGCGCCATGGGAGGAACCAGACGATACAGCCCCGTTCCGTGGCTGGGATCCACGATAACCGGCAGATGGGTCATGGATTTCAGCAGGGGGACGGCGGAAAGATCCAGTGTGTTGCGGGTGGCTGTCTCAAAGGTTCGGATCCCCCGTTCGCACAGAATGACGTCGGCGTTGCCGCCGGCCAGGATATACTCGGCGCTCATCAGCAGCTCCTCCAGGGTGCTGGACAGGCCTCGCTTCAGCAGGATTGGCTTTCGCGTACGGCCCAGCTCCTTGAGCATTTCAAAATTCTGCATGTTCCGGGCACCTACCTGGATCAGGTCTACCTGGTCGAAGAGGGGCAGCTGAGAAATGTCCATGATTTCTGTCACGATGGGCAGACCGGTCTGGGCCCTAGCCTTCAGCAGCAGCTCGATGCCTTCGCTCCCCATGCCCTGGAAGGAGTAGGGGGAGGTTCTGGGCTTAAAGGCACCGCCCCGCAGAATGCTGGCTCCGGCGCTGCGGATGTCCTTGGCCAGACCGGTGATCTGCGCCTCGGATTCCACAGAGCAGGGGCCGGCCATGATCTGGAAATATCCGCCGCCTACGGGAACGCCGCCCACATCCACTATGGTATCCGCCGGGTGAAATTTTCGGTTGGCATTTTTATAGGGCTCTGAAATCCGCCGGACGGCTTCGACGATGTCCAGCGCCTTGATCAGGTCGATATCTACGGCAGAGGTATCCCCTACAAGCCCCATGATGGTGGTGCTGGCGCCGCGGCTTTCGTGGATGGACAGGCCCAGGCTGATGAGCCAGGCCTTCAGATTTTCCAATTGCTTGGGTTCAGGATGATCCTTCAGGATAATAACCATACATGCTTCCTCTTTCTTCCTTTTCTGCTGGCAGGGTACAGGGCGTCAAACAAAAAGGCCTCACAAGTGATTTCACCTGCGAAGCCGTGCGCGTTCTCTCGGGGAGAGGGATACTGTCCGATCGTTCATCGGGCAGGCCGGGCGCCTCTCGTTGCAGCGAAATCCAAAGCAAGCCTACTATAGAAACAGTAAGCATAGCCCGGGTAATACGTGTTGGCTGCAATTTTTACGTTGGCAGATCTCATGGCTTTCCTCCGATGACTGATGCGTTTATTATACCACAAGAATTGTTGTCTGCAACAAAAAAATAGTTATTTTTTGTTGCAGCTCCTTGAGTGAGGCAGAAAGGGACGGTGGGATCACGAAAATCCCGTCAGCCCATGAAGCCGGACCCTTTCTGAACGGCGATCAGGCCGGTGCGGGCAACCTCTAAAATGCTATAGGGCCGAAGCATGCCCTGGAACAGGTTGATCCGGTCCGGTGTGTCCGCCAGCTCTACGGTGATGCTGCCGGCGGAAATGTCGTCGATCCGGGCGTTCATGATGTCACAGAGATCCTTGATCTCTCCCCTGGTCCTGGAGGTAGCGTTGACCTTGAAGATGGCCAGTTCTTTGCCGATCAGATCCTCTTGAGGGATCTCCCGGACCTTGATGACGCAGACCAGCTTGTTCAGCTGCTTCTCCACCTGCTCCAGGGCGCTGTTGCCGCCGTCTACGATCATGGTGATCCGGGAAACGGTGTCGTCGTCGGTGACGCCCACGGCCAAGCTTTCGATATTAAATGCCCGGCGGGCAAAGAGCCCGGTGATCTTGTTAAGGACGCCGGCTTGGTTTTCCACTAATACGGACAAAACGTGCTTCATGATGGAACCCTCCTTACGGTTGGATTTTTTTGGTGGATTCTTCAGGAGCCACAACGCATTCCAGCAGGTAGGGCCCGGGATGGCTCAGCATGCGGTCGATGGCCTGCGCCATTTCCTCATCTCCGAGGATGCGGCTGCTCTCCATGCCGAAGGCTTGGGAAAGCAGCTGAAAATCGGGGATGGGCGGCAGGGCCACGCTGTAATTTTTGTAGGATTCGATGCGCTGGAGCTCGTTGACCATGCCCAGGCAGCGGTTGTTCAGCAGGATGATTTTGATATCCAGGCCGGCGGCCGCCATGGTAGACAGCTCGTTGAACATCATCTGAAAGCTGCCGTCGCCGCATATCACCAGCGTCTGGAGCTCCGGCTTTGCCGTTTTGATGCCGATAGCGGCCGGCAGGGAATAGCCCATCGTGCCCAGCCCGCCGGAGGTGAGGAATCGGTTGTCCCGCAGGCGGAGGTATTTGGCGGCCCAAATCTGATTCTGCCCCACATCCGCCACGATAGCGGCATCGGGCGCGATGTGATTGCCAAGCTCGTGCATAAACCGCTTGGGGACCACGCTGCCGTCCTTGGCGTTTGCTTGCTTTTTCTTTTCTTTGGCAGCTTCGGCGCCCATTTGCTCCGCCCATTCCCGGCAGGGAGCCGACGGCTGCTCCTCCAGCAGCTTTTCCAGCACCAGACGGATATCGCCAACCAGGGGGATGGTAGTGGACAGGTTTTTTCCGATCTCCGCCGGGTCGATGTCGATGTGCACCGTTCGGGACTTCCGATCGGCTTTGCCAAGGGTATTGAACGCCCGATCTCCGACTCGGGCGCCGATGATGATCAGAAGGTCCGTATCGGACAGCGCCCGATTGGCGGTTTTGTGGCCGTGAGAGCCGATCATGCCCAGGTTCAGGGGGTGATCCGTGGGCAGCGCTCCCAGCCCCATCAGGGTGGTGACCGCCGGGATGCCCGATTCTTCGCACAGGCGGATCATCAAAGCCCGAGCGCCGGCGCTGAACACGCCGCCCCCGAGGCAGAACAGCGGGCGCTCCGCTTCCCGCAGGATTTCTGCCACTTTTTTTATCTGCTTGGCATTGCCCTCGGTCGTAGGCTTATAGCCCCTGAGGCTGACAGCTTCCGGATAATCAAAGGAAAGGGTCTGCCGCTGGATATTGACCGGTATGTCAATGAGCACAGGGCCGGGCCGGCCGGTCAGGGCGATATGGAACGCCTCTTTAAAGATCCGGGGGATGTCCCGGGCGTCCTTGATCAAATAGCTGTGCTTGATAAAGGGAGACACCGCGCCGGTGGTATCAATCTCCTGAAACACATCCCGGCCCAGCAGGGTGCTGTTGACCTGGCCGGTAATGGCCACAATGGGAATGCTGTCCATATAGGCGGTGGCAATGGCCGTGAACAGGTTGGCCGCCCCCGGCCCCGAGGTGGCCAGACAGACGCCTGCCCTGCCGGTGATCCGGGCGTACCCGGAGGCCATGTGGCCGGCGTTCTGCTCCTGGCGCACCAGGATATGCTCTATGGTCGGCGAGTTGGATAATTCTTCGTAAAAATGGTGAATGGCAGCGCCCGGATATCCGAATATTTTGGTTACCCCTTCGGCTTCCAGACAGCGCCGCATGGCTTCTGCGCCGGTCATCATGCGAAAACCCCCTTTTGGCCGGTACCTGCACCGGCAGTTCTGTTCCGTGGTTCAGCGGATTTCGTTCAGGATCCGGTCCCCGGCTTCCCGGGTCCCCATCACCTGCTTGCCCGGGCTCAAAATGTCCGGCGTCCGGAAGCCCTGAGCCAGGACGCTTCTAACGGCCTTTTCTATAGCATCGGCTTCGGCAGGCAGCGAGAAGGTGTAGCGGAGCATCATCGCGGCGGAAAGAATGGCCGCCATGGGGTTGGCCTTATCCAAGCCGGCGATATCGGGCGCGGAGCC
>JBGYKY010000158.1:0-15922 GCA_041836105.1 Bacillota bacterium
CGAGGCATAATTTTCCAAATTTTTCATTGCGCCGATATCGCCGGCGGCGGATTGTCCCCTGAGATTTCTCTCAGAACCGCCGCTACAACCGCAAAGCGCCGCCACAGGAGGGCGGCCGGCTCAAGCATTGGCCCTCCTCTGCTTTTTAATATCATACATGCGCTCATCCAGCTGTTTTTGAAACTCTTCTACGGAGAATCCCCCTTGCGGGTCGTAGATGTCATAGCCCATGCTCAGGCTCACCGGGTGACCCAAAGCGCCCGAATCATTAAGCTTTTTCAACGCCCTCCGGAGACGCCGCACCACGTCCTCCAGCACTCGCCGGCTGCCGGTGTTGACAACGACAAAGAATTCATCTCCCCCGTATCGGGCCACGAAGTCGTCGCTTCGAAGGCAGCCCTGGATCAGCTTGGCAATTTCCCTCAGCACCAAATCTCCCTGGGCATGACCGTAGGTGTCGTTGATCTCCTTGAACCGGTCCACATCCAGCAGCATCCCCCCAAAAGGCCGAATACCGCTTTGCTGATGGTCTCGCTCCACCAGATACTTATCCAGCCGTTTCCGATTGTAGATGCCCGTCAGGTGATCGGTGTATACATTCTGGTTTTGGATATTGATAAAAATGATCAGCACCCCCAGCGAGAAAGCATTCATAATGATGGGCAGCGCATAGAAGATCAGCTGCACCACCATAGAGGCCCCTACCATCACCGGAAGAACCAGCAGATTGGAAAAATGGTACAAGCCCAGCTTCCTGCGGAAAGCGATCAGGTATGCCGTGGAAAAAAGAAGCAAACCGAAATCCAAAAGCACCGGTATGAAAAGCCATGGTCCCCGGTGGTACACATTACCCGAATCAATCGTGTAAAGCCACCCGGTGTGCAGAGAAACCGTGCAAAACAGGGCATTGGCCGCCAGAAGGAGCCCGAGCGGCTTCAGCAGACGGAGAGTCGCCTCCTTTTGCTGGTATACCTGAACGTGCAGGTATAAAAACCAGAGCATTCCCAGCGCGGGGCCCAGCAGGTATAGAAAATAGTTGCCGATTTGGTTAAAAAAGGGATATGGCCCGGTGACCATGCCGTCGGTTCGGGCCAGGACATCCATCATCAGCAGCAGGATGGTAACCCAGGAAATCCCCAGGAAAAGAGCGTTCTGGAGTTTTCTCCGATCGTGGTGTTTAACGGTGTAATGGATGACCACCAGCAGTAGCGCTATGGAATACAGATTCAGCAGCAATTTGCTTTCTAAGCACATACCTGACTCCTTACAAAAGCATTTGGTTTCATTGTAACATTTTGATTTCTAAAACGCAATTTTTTGTATCCGCCTTGTTTCTTCACCGGTACGCCTTCCTCTTGCAAGAAAAAAGGGCAGCCCCTGGATTGCAGAGATCGCCCGAACAAATGCTCTTTTATCCTTTTGTTGATTTTTGCCGGTACGCCATCTCCTGAGCCACGCTCTTGTAAGCAGGGCGGATAATCTTCCCCTCGTTGACCAGCTCCTCAATCCGATGCGCAGACCAGCCCACGATCCTGGAAACCGCAAAAATGGGAGTGAACAGCTCCATGGGAATATCCAGCATCTTGTATACAAAACCGGAGTAGAAGTCTACATTGGCGCACACCCCTTTGTAAATACGGCTCACCTCTCCGATCACCCGGGGGCCGATCTCCTCCACCCGGGTGTATAGGCGGAATTCGTCCTCCAGCCCCTTTTCAGCTGCCAGCTCCTCCGCATACTCTCTCAAGATCTGCGCCCGGGGATCCGATACGGAGTAAACGGCGTGACCCAGGCCGTAAATCAGCCCCGCTCCGTCGAAGGCCTCCCGCCGCAGAATTTTTCGGAGATATTCGGTGAGCTCTTCATCATCCGCCCAGTCCTTCAGGTTGGCCTTGATGTCGTCAAACATGTGAATAACCCGGTTGTTGGCTCCCCCGTGCCGCGGCCCTTTCAGGGACCCCAGCGCGGCAGACATCACCGCATAGGTATCGGTGGACGTGGAGGTAGCCACGTGGGTGATGAACGCCGAATTGTTCCCCCCGCCATGCTCTGCATGAAGCACCAGAGAAATATCCAGCAGCCGGGCCTCCAGCTCGGTGTACCGGCTGTCGGGGCGAAGCATATACAAGAAGTTCTCCGCTGTTGACAGCTCCGGCTGAGGCTTGTGGATAGCCAGGCTCTGATGATGGTGATAGTGCATGGAAGCCTGATAGCCGTATACCGCCAGCATGGGCAGACAGGCTATCAGGTGAAGGCATTGCCTCACCACATTTGCGATGGAGATATCATCAGGATTTTCATCGAAGCTGTACAGCGCCAGCACCGCCCGCCCCAGGATGTTCATCATATCCTTGCTGGGGGCCGTCATGATATTTTCTTTTACGAATGCCTCCGGCAGGGCCCGGTATTCCGCCAGCAGTCGCTGAAAATCCGCCAGCTCTTCCGGAGAGGGGATGCGCCCGAACAGAAGCAGGAAGGCCGTTTCCTCAAAGCCGAACCGGTTTCGGGAAGTAAAGTCCTTGACAATCTCGTCTACATCATAGCCCCGGTAGATCAGCCTCCCGCGGACTGAAGCCCGCTCCCCGTCCACAAATTCGTGGCCGATGGCTTCACCGATCCGGGTAAGCCCCGCCAGCACGCCAACGCCATTGATGTCGCGCAGCCCCTTCTTTACATCGTATTTCCGATATAGCTCCGGCGGGATCCGACTGCTCTCCGCGCAATCCCGCGCCAGCCCTTCCACAGTAAGACCAGGTGCTCCCGGGCATTTCTCTTCCCTGCTCGGGCACCCGGATACTCCCTGAGCACACTGAGTCTCGCCGTTTTTTTCGATTTTATTACTCATCCGTGCTGCCTCCTTTCTGCATTTCTATGATTCTGCTTTCTTCATACCTCACCCAGGCTTTTACAAAGGCCGGTGACAAAATCCTGGACATTGGTTACGATGCCGCGAGCTCCCAGGCTGCCTCTGTCCCCCAGCTTATTGACGGCAAACTCCGTAGTGTCCACCGTATAAAAGAAGATTTCCCTCACCCGCCCGTCCGGCAAAACCCGGTACGTAGGGGTCATGTTCCCGGAAGCAATGGTATGCAAAGTCGTCGCCATCCCGATGACCGTGGTGGCCTTCCGAAGATGGCTCCGCATGGCGTCCTGGCCGTCATAGGTATGCTCCCGGACCTCCGGCAGCGGCCCGTCGTCCCGGATGGAGCCGTTGAGAACGTAGGGGACGCCGTTTTTCAAACAGCTGTACATAATACCGTCCCGGATGTTCTCTTCCCGGATGAAGGCCTCGATGGAACCGTGCAGATTCACCATATTGATGGTGTCCAGGTGATGGTAGTGGCCGTTGGCGTGGGGTCGCTGGGTATAAATATCCTGCCCCAGCGCCGTCCCCAGATATCCGGCTTCCAGGTCGTGGGTAGCCAGGGCATTGCCTGCCAGCAGCGCATGGACATATCCCGCCTCCACCAGCCGGGCAAAGGCTCGGCGGGCTTCATAGTCGAAGGTACAGGCCGGGCCCAGGATCCATACCACATACCCGTTCTCCCGCTCATGCTTCAACAATTCCCGGAGGAAATCGTAATCGCAGGAAAACCCGGTTTCCCGACTCCGGCCCTGCCGGAATGCGAAGGACTCTTCCTTCTTCTCTTCCGTTTGGAAGCAACTGGCATGAACCAGGATCCCCTCTTCGCCGTTTTCCGTCCGGCCCAAAACGATCCGGTCTCCCTTTCGGATGTTCCGGAACTCCTTTACCAGGATCCTGCCGTCCTGGTAGACAGCCACGCAGTCCATTCGGGAATCCTCGGCCAGCAGCCACCGTCCGTCTATTTTAAAATATTCGGGTAAAATAGAAGTAGCGTGATAACCTGCCGGCGCCGCCATATCCTTGGGCGCCGCCTGCATCAGCACATCCGGCGCTTCCATCAGCTCTTTTCTGTCAAAATCGGGGACAATAAATTCTCGCAATGCAAATGCCATAAATCGTTTCCCTCTCCCTGTGAATAGCCCTTCTGCAAATGGTCTTGGATTTTCAGTATATCACGTTTATACAATCTTTCCAAGAAAAAAGCGGAGCGTCCTCCGGGAAACCCCGGGGACGCTCCGCAGGAGAAAAGATGCCGGGCCGGGCCCGGCAGAAGAAAACAGGGCGCTGCCTTTTTTCAACACAGCACCGCAGCTTCTGACGCGTTCATCCGCATCCCTCGACCGATCCGCCTCATCCGGCTTCGTCACCCATCACCTCTCGAAGCATGACGCTGCGCCCTTCCCGATACGATCTTTCCGCTGCCTTGGCGATATAAACCGGCATCAGCCCATCGATACCGGTCACCGGCGGCTCCCGATCCTCCAGGATCGCTTCTACAAACGCCTTGGCCTCGTCGATAAAAGCCTGATTATATCGTTCCAGAAAGAACCAGGCAGGTCTTTCACACAATACGCCTTCGGCGGTGCTGATCATAGAGGTATCGATCAGATCATTCCCGACCTGCACACAGCCCTTGTCTCCGTGAACCTCCGTCCGCTGGTCGTATCCATACCGGGCAGCCCGGCTGTTCTCAATAACCCCGATAGCGCCGTTCTCAAATTTCAGCATCACAATGGCCGTATCCGCATCGCCGAACTCCGCGATGCGAGGATCGATCATGACGCTGCCGTATGCGCACACCTCGGTGACCTCGCTGCCCGATAAATAACGGACCATATCGAAGTCGTGAATGGTCATGTCCATAAATATACCGCCGGAGGTGGCGACGTACTCGATGGGCTGCGCCTCCGGATCCCGGGACGTCACCTTCACGATATGAGGCCGTCCCAGCCGCCCCGAAGCCACCACATCCCGGACTTTTTTGTGGTTGTGGTCAAAGCGGCGGACAAATCCGACCTGCAGCTTGACCCCGGCTTTCTTCACTTCCTCCAGTGCTTCCCGGATAACGTCGACCTCCGTATGAATGGGCTTTTCGCAAAAGATGTGCTTCCCGGCTCTGGCCGCCTCTATCATCAACGTTCCATGGGAATCGGTGGAAGAACAGATAAAGACGGCGTCGATTTCCGGATCCCGGATGACCTCCAGCGGATCATCGGTCACCCGGGCCGCTTTCAGCCCAAGCGCCCATGCTTTCATCTCTTCGTTGAGCAGGACATCGGCCACCGCCGTCAGCTCCGCCCCCGGCACAGCGGTGGCCAGGTTGTTTCCATGAAGCCTGCCGATGCGCCCCGCGCCGATCAATCCGATGCGAACTCGCTTTTCTCCCATAGCTACCCCTCCGTTCTTTTAACTCTTCCGCTTTTTATTGGTGCGGATATCGAACCACACGGCAGCCACCAGGATGCTGCCCTTAACAATATACTGCCAGGAAGCGTCCAGGTTCATCATGCTCATCCCGTTGTCGATCGTGGCCATGATCAGGCCGCCCAGGATCGCGCCCGCAACCTTCCCAATCCCGCCCGTCATGCTGGTCCCGCCGATGACTGCCGCCGCGATAGCGTCCAGCTCCAGGCTCATATTCCCGGCAGTGGTGGTGCTGGCGTTCAGCCGGGCGGCCAAAATCAGTCCGGCCACGGCGATCATGACCCCGTGGAGAGCATACACCATCACCAGGCTTTTCTTTACGTTGATGCCCGAATACCGGGCGGCATCCAGATTTCCTCCGATGGCATATATGCTTCGTCCGAAGGTGGTCCGCTCTGCAATCAGCGTTAAAATGCCCACCAGGATAAACATGATCAGCACCGGCACCGGCATCCCCCGGTAGTCGTTCATCACCAGTACAGCCGCCATAATAGCTGCCGTTAACAGCCCCCATTTAATCAGCATCCCGCGGATGCCCTCGTGAAGAGTCCCGCTCCGGCGCCGGGCAGCTCTCTTTTGCAGCCCGGAAGCCAGCAGGATGGCGGAGAAGGCAATGCCCAGCGCCAGGCTCAGCGGCTTACTGATGTATGCCTGCCCGAAATACAGCAGAGATTCCTGAAGGGGGGCGATGGTAGACCCCCGCGTCACAATCAGGATCATCCCTTTAAAAATCAGCATCCCGCCCAGAGTGACGATAAATGGCGCCAAATCCAGATAAGCGATCAGCGTCCCCTGAACGATGTAAATGGCAACACTGAGCAGCAGACAGACCGCAATGGTCTGCACCGTTCCCATTCCCTGATATACCTGCAGATAGGCGGCGGCACAGCCGATAAATCCTACCACTGCGCCAGCGGACAGATCGATTCCTCCACTGACGATAATCAGCACCATGCCGATGCCCATGATGCCTACCGTAGTCATCTGCCGCATCAAATTAGAAAGGTTCCTGGTGGAGAGGAAAGACGTTTCCAGACTGCTGAAGCCCTGACTGGTAAAATACGTAAAAAATATCCACAGCAGAACCAGCACCGCAAACATGGTAAAAATCCGAACATCGATCCTTTTGATCACGGTGTACCGCTGCAATGTTTCTTCTTTCCCTTTCATGACGCTACCTCCCTGGCACCGAGGCCTGAAGCAGGGCCTCCTGCGTGGCTTCTGAAATGGCAAATTCACCGGTGATTTTTCCGTTGGCCATGGTAATGATCCGGTCGCTCATACCCAATATTTCTTCCATTTCGGAGGAGATCATAATAACCACCACTCCCTGATCCACCAGGTCGTTCATCAGCTTGTAGATTTCATATTTTGCCCCCACATCAATGCCCCGGGTGGGTTCATCCAGCACGATGATCCTGGGCTCGCACACCAGCGCCTTAGCCAATACCACCTTCTGCTGATTGCCGCCGCTCAAATTCCGCACCGCCGTATTGATGTCCGGCGCAGCAATCTGCAGGCTTTCCATATAACGGTTGGCAAACGCGGATTCCTTATCATCGTTGAGGATGCCGTGCCAGGAAACCTTGCGCAGAGAAGCCAGGGTAGTGTTTTCTTTAATGGACATCATCAAATTGAGGCCCAGCTTTTTCCGATCCTCGCTGATCAGGAAAAACCCTTGCTTCAACGCCTCCATGGGACAGTCCATGCAGATGGGCTCTCCGTCGATAAGCACTTCGCCTTCCCCTTTTTCCCGGTACGCGCCGAACAGGGCTGTAAACAGCTCCGTCCTGCCGGCGCCCATCAGACCGCAGATGCCCAGGATCTCTCCCCGGTACGCCTGAAAGGATACGTCGTCGATCAGGTTTTTTTCGGCGATGTCCGGATGCTTTACCCGGTAATTCTTCACCTCCAGCACCAGCTCGCCCTGCCGATGGGAAACTCTGGGGAACATGTTTTTTAACTCACGACCCACCATCAGGCGAATCATTCCCTCCTTGTCCATCTCCGCCCGGCATCTGGTGTCGATGGTCTGTCCGTCCCGGAGGACGGTAATATCATCGGCGATGCGCATGACTTCATCCAGCCGATGACTGATGTAAATACAGGTCACGCCCTCGCTTCGAAGCTTACAGATAATGTCCAGCAGAACATCTACCTCCGCTTCCGTCAGCGCTGCCGTAGGCTCGTCCAGAATCAGCAGACGCACCTCCTTGGCCAGAGCTTTGGCAATTTCCACCATCTGCTTCTGGCCGATCCCCAGATTCCGCACCTTTTCCGTCGGGAGGATCCGAACGCATCCCTCGGTGTTCAGGCCGATCTGACGGAGCAGCGCCGCAGTATCGGCATGCATCCGGTCAAAGTCGATCAGGCCGAAACGGGTGGGCTTTTCATTAAGGAAAATATTTTCCGCCACGCTGAGCTCCGGCACCACGTTCAGCTCCTGGTGAATACAGGCGATCCCCTCCTTCTCTACATCCCGAATGCTTTGGAACCTCATTTCTTTTCCGTCGCACAGCATCTGTCCTTCGTAGCTGCCGTGCGGATAGACACCGCTGATAATTTTAATCAGGGTGGATTTCCCCGCCCCGTTTTCTCCCACCAGGGCATGGACGTGGCCCCGCTTCACTTTGAAATCCACATCCGACAGGGCCCGGACCCCGGGAAACGTTTTGGTAATCCCCTTCATTTCCAGAATATAATCCGGCTGCTGCACAGCGTTCACCTCCTCTGACTTGATGGAAAGCGGCCCTTCCGGTCACCGGAAGGGCCGCTCCCGTTCCGGGGGTTCCTGTGGCTATTGCGCAGGCCATTGATCCTTCGGAACGTTTTTGTATACGTCCTCCAGCGTATGGAACTGATCCTGCACGATGATAATGTCGTAGAGATTTTCCTGATCAATGGCCACTACATCTACCGAAAAGCTGTCCACTGCTTTCTGGTTGTTGTCCAAGGTGGTCCAGGATCCCAGGTCGGGATCAATGGCCGTTTTGGGGTCCTCTCCGGTAGCCAGAGCGACTGCCAGCTGAATAGCGGACAGGTTCAGCTTGGCCAGCGGCTTGTATACCGTCCCCGTCTGCTTTCCCTCTACGATCCGCTGACAGGCGGCCAGGTCGGCATCCTGTCCGGCGATGGGCACGTTGAGCCCCTGAGCGGCCAGCGCCTGGATCGCCCCGCCGGCGGTCCCGTCGTTGGAGGCGATAACGCCCTGGATATCATTGTTGGCCAGAGTCAGCCCATTTTCCGTGTTTTTCAGGGCTTCGTTGGGATCCCATCCCTTACACCACTGCTCCAGCACGATGTTGATATCTCCCCTGTCGATAAAGGGCTGAAGCACGCTGCGCTGTCCGGCGGCTACCAGGTGCGCATTGTTATCTTCCTCACCGCCCTTGAGCCAGATATAATTGCCCGTGGGGGCCTTTTCCGTTACGAAGGTGGCCTCTACCACGCCGACCTTGAAGGAATCGAAGGTAACATAGTAATCCAGGTCGCAGTTCATGGCGAACCGGTCGTAAGCGATAACGGGGATGCCGGCGTCGTGAGCCTCATTGATGATGGGGGTGACGGCAGACGCATCCAGAGACTGAAGGATCAGCACATCGATCCCCTGGTTGATCAGATTTTCGCACTGCGAGATCTGCTTCTGAGCATTTTTCTCAGCCGACTGAATCAGCAGCTCAAATCCGTGCTCTTCGGCGTAGGCGTTGAACATGTCGATCTCCCTCTGCCACCGTTCCTCCTGGGTCGTTCCTACAGATACGCCGATCTTAATTTCCGAAATGTCTTTTTTTTCTGTTCCGTCTTCTCCGGAAGCATCGGTGTCCGCGCTGCCGCACCCGACAGCCAGCGTCAGGATCAGAACCAGTGACAGCAGGATCCCTGCCCATTTTGAAAGTTTTCTCATTTCTTTCCCTCCGATCATATGCATTTACAGAAACGGTTGCGCTTTCCGAGCTGCCGTTCGGATCACCTCTTCGGGATCCATTTCCCAGTATTCGGGCCGGAACAGCTCCACAGAGCAAATGCCTTCGTATCCTTTGCGCCGCAGCTTTTCGCTGATGGCCTGCAAGGGGATGATCCCGTCGCCGGGGAAGGTTCGGTGGCAATGATCCAATATTCCCAGAGGAAGATCCTCGCCATCGTCTATGTGATAGACGAAAATCTTCTCCGGCGGAACCCGGTCGATGCTGTCTATATCCTCCAGCCGATTATAGAGAAAAAGGTTAAAGGCGTCCAAAGCCAGACCTACCTCCGGCCTATCGACCGCTTCCACGATCTCCCGCGCCTGATCCAGGCTTCGAACACACCAGCGCGGATCGCCGATGGGCTCAAAAGCCAGCCTGACCCCGTAGGGCAGGGCCAGATCAGCCAGTCGATGCAGCACCTCCACGCTATCGCAAAACACCTCTTCTGCGGCTTTCCTGTCCCATCCCTCTCCCATGGTCGGCACCACGATGAGATAGGGGTTGCCGATGGCCTGAGCCACCTCGCAGGCAAAACGGAATTCCTCCAGCATCTGCGCCCATTGCTCTGGGGTGCAGAAATTGATGTTTTCGATGGAATTCAGCGCATAGGGCCGGAGGCGCCCGGCGGCAAAGGCGGACTGAAGCTCCCGGAGCGTATGGCGGCTCAGATAATCCCGGAGCATGTCCAGCCGCAGCTCGATGTAATCGTAGCCATACTTTTCGCACAGCGCCAGATCAGTTTCGACGTTGGAGCGTTTCATGCAGGTGGCTTCATTGAATCCCAGCTTCATTTTTCTATCTCCCCGGTCAGCCTTCGAAGGTCAGCATGACCTTCCTGGCATTGGCCTTATCGTGACAGGCCACGTCGAAGGCCTTGTGAATTTCGCTGAAATCAAAATGGTGGGTATTAAGGGCTGCAAAATCATATCTGTCCTTGATACGGGACATAAACCGGATGGTTCGGGGAAACCACCGATCCGTGCCGCCGGAGCCGGAGATTTTCAGAGTCTTCCAAATGGTCTTTCCGATTTCCACAGGAACCCTTCTTCCGATGGAGTGCCCCACCAATCCCACCCGGGCGCTGTGGCCTGCCAGATCAAAGAGCGAGGCGATCCCCCGGTCATTCCCGGAGCACTCGATGACCACCGAAGGGCCCCGGCCGCCGGTGAGCCGAAGAATTTCTTCGTGGAAATCCGGCCTGGTCGGATTCACCGCGAAATCGGCTCCGTAGCGATAGGCATTTTCCCGCCTGGATTCCAGAGGGTCGATAACGATGACCCTGGCGTTGGCGGTTTTACAAACCATGCTGGCGCACAGCCCGATGGGACCGCCGCCGATAATGACGCAGTCATCGGAAGCATCCGGATCCGCACCGTTTCCCCATACGCCCCAATAGCCCACATTAAAGGTTTCTACCCAGGCCCCCAGCTCATAGTCCCAATCATCGGGAATGACATGGGTGTAGCATTCCTCGAGGATCATGTATTCCCCCATGCCCCCCGGAGAATCGGGCCTGAACCCCACCTCTCGCATGTTCAGACAGGCGGACGGCATTTTTCCGTCCTTGCAGTTGGCGCAGTTAAAGCAGGGAAGCACACAATCTCCGACGACCTTGTCGCCGGGCTTGACACTGGTAACACCGCTTCCGACTGCTACCGCCCGGCCGGCCCATTCGTGACCGGGGGTATAAGGCCCCAGGTCATACCGCCCCTCCGCCGATTCCCCTTCAAAGCATTCGACATCAGAGCCGCAAATGCCGCAGGCTTTCAGCTTGATAAGGATTTCGTTAGCCTTCGGCTCGGGAAATTCCACTTCCTCAATACGAAGATCCTTCGGCCCATACAGAAAAGCCACTTTTCCTTTTACCTTTTCCATGGTATCCACGCGGCGCCGCGTCCGTCCGGAGGCGCCTTCTCCTTTCCTATTCTAATTTCCTGTTCTAATATGTAAGGGTATAGATGTGCCGCCCGCCATTGGTGGGGCCCTTGATAACGGCTTCGATATCCTCTCTTCTGCGCTGAGTCACCATCTCGATGGGCGGCAGCTGTCCCGCCGGATATTTCTCCAGAATGTCGTTGACCAGCTTCTCCAGGTAATTCAGCACGTTCTCCACGCCGGGGCGAGCTTTTTCCGCATCAGCCAGGGTGGGGTCACCGATGACGCCCTCCGGGGTACAAATGCACTCCATGCCCACGCTGCCAAAGGCGTTATACCACTTAATGGGCCCCGCGCCGTTTTCGGCGGAGTTGTTGATATGCCCCGGAGGCAGCATGGGATGAGGCTTGGTCACCACAGCGTGCTCCTGTTTGCACAGCTCCGGGAAGAGGGCCAGAGAGAAGGACTGCTCTACCTCATCCGCATGGATGAAGGGCGTGTCGTACACCCCCCCCTGCGCCTTGGTGGCCAGATCTGTGAGCCCCGTTTCCGGGTTGCGGGCTGCATTCCAGAAGTGGACGTACAGGATAATGCCCGGCACCTGAAATTTTTTGCCAAATTTATGAATGGCCAGGGGAATCACGTAATCCTGACCATGACCGTTGACGACGATCATCTTTCGGAATCCGGTGTTCCAAAAACCGGCAAACACGTAGCACAGATAGTCGGCCAGGGTCTCCTCCGGGATCATGATGGTTCCGGGCATGCCCAGGTGATGGTAGGGGTGGGAACCGTACCAGATGGGTTGTGCCACCGTACACCCGGTAGCCATAGCCACCTGCTCACACAGCCGGGTATCCAGGTAGGTATCCTCGCCAAAGGGAGCGTTGGGCCCGTGATTTTCCGTAGATCCTACCGGAATCAGGATGACATCGTTTTTCTTTAGTCGCTCGGCGGCCTCCAGATTGGTCATGTTCTGAAAATAGATGCCGTTAGCGCTTTCCATGTTTCCGCCCTTCGCGGGGATCTGCCACTTCGCCATAATGTGTTCCTCCTGTTTTTCTTTCTGCATTTTACTTCTCGGCAACGATTTCCCGCCGCAGTCTCCGAACCGCTTCCCCGTCGCCTCCGCACCGGGGCGCTGATCCGCCTCCCAGGGGCGCGGGACCAGCATCTTCAAAGCTTTCTCCTGCTACAAGCGCGGATATTCCATGCTGACCAGCACCTTGCCCGATACCCGGTTGGCGGCCTGCGCCAACCCCTTTTCGATGTCTTCCAGATGAACCCTTCCGGTAACCATGCTTCGCATATCAATCCGCCCGCTGGCCATCAGGGCGATCACATCCCTGTATATCCCCTGGCCCGATTGGCCGTTGGACCCGCTGATTCCGCCGGCGTTGAACATATACGGGTACAGATCGATGCCGGTCTTCCCGATGGAGTGGCCGATCTGGACGGTCTTCCCGCCGATGGCCAGAGCGCCTCCCATAATCGGATAGGTGGCATTGGTGGCTCCGGAGCATTCGGCAAACAGAGAAATGCCCCTCCCCGCAGTCCGCTCCATCAGCAGCTCCGATGCGGAAATCCCTTCCCGCTCCAGGGCGACAGGATCGTACACCTCATCGGCGCCGCAGGCCCTGGCCAGGCTTCGGCGCTCCTCCGCGGTTTCAAAGCATATGAGCTTAGCTGCCCCACTGGTCCTCATCAAAGAAATGGCTGCCAACCCGATAGGCCCGGCGCCGAAAACCGCCACGTGGCCGCCCGGCCGGATCCCGCCGCCCCGAACAAACAGTCCGTTGTAGGCTACCCCCACGGGCTCAATCATGGCACCGAGCTCAAAAGCCGTCATTTTGTCGCCATAGAATTCCACCATATCATTGATGAGGTAGCAGTACTTGGCCTTAACCACTGTGTACTCGGCAAACCCGCCGTCAAAGGTCAGCCCCGGTTCCTCCAGATTTCGACACTGATTGAACATCCCCATGCGGCAGGCATCACATTCACCGCACCAGTGCATGGATTCCACGCTGACCAGATCCCCCACCTTCAGCGCCTGCCGGACATTTCTCCCGATCTCCAGAATTTCTCCGGAAAATTCATGCCCGGTAATGATGGGATATTTGGAGTGCCCGTCATATCGGGTATACCCCGCATCATCCTGCAGCAGCAGGTGCGCATCCGTGCCGCAAATGCCGGCGGCGCCTATTTTCAGCAGCACCTCATCCTCTGCCGGCGCCGGCATCGGGCGGTCGGTCACCTCCCCTCGAATATTTTTCCAGATAGAATTGCCCCGGGCCGAGCGCCTGGTCGCGCGCTCCCGCTCCGACAGCTTGTATCCTTCTTTGGGCGCCCAGTCCGCCGTCACATAAAACCCTCTCATGCTTTTCCTCCTTTAGCTTTTCAGATAGCCTTTCAGAATCTTCCCGTTTTTTCGCCGTGTTCCGCCGAGGCGATACATTCCTTTAAGTGGCGCAGCGCTCGTTCCGCGGCCGTAACGCCGTTCGGCCGGGGAAGGCATTCAACGGACAGGTATCCCTCATAGCCCACCCGTCTCAGGGCACGAAAAATCCCGCGGAAGTCAAACTGTCCGCTTCCCGGGTATTCCCGGGTATTGTCGGCAAAATGCATATATCCCAGCTTTTTCCCGCACAGCTCTACGGCTGCCGCCGGATCCGCTTCCTCTATGCCCATATGAAAGGTATCCAGATGTAAAAAACAGTTGTTCAGGTGATTTGCTTCAAGAAATTCTAGAGTGGCTGATGCCGTGTTAAACACGTTCGTCTCATATCGATTGATGACCTCCAGCAGAAGGCGGACATTCCGCGCTCCTCCGTAGTCGTTGAGGATTTGAAGATGATGGGCCAGGCGTTTCAAGTATCTGCCGTTGCCTCTGCCGGGCGGGATCCTCCCCTTCACCCAGCCGATGACCAGATCCGTTCCCAGTCCTTCTGCCATATCGATATACTGCTGCATCCCCGCCAACGCGGCCTGAGAAGAGTAGGGAGCGTCATCCATCAGACTGACCTTCCCTTCGGTGTTGAGGCGTCCCGTTACGATCGCCGATATGCTCATGCGGTGCTCCTGCAGCTGGTCCCTGAGAGCCGGAAGATCCCAACAAACATCCTCCCGCGTGTGCACCTCGACAGCCTGATACCCCAGCCGAGCGGCCTGAATCAGATTATCCTCAAAGGCTCCCTTCAACAGAATGGGTGCGGTAGCTTCGGCCTCGTCGGCACTGGATACTGCAAATCTCCAGTCTCTCATGGGAATCGGCCCTCCTTGCCCTGGGCGGCTTGACGTCGGCACGGACATGAAATTTCATTGTCAATTCATTCAATATTTAATTTTAAATGAATTTTTTAATTTTGAGTTCATTATAGGCCTGCTTTTCTCCCCTGTCAATCGTTTTGAAAAAAAGATTTTAGAACTTTATCGCTTTAGCACTAATTTGCGTACTTTTGATGTTTTCTTCGCACGAATCAGCGGTATGCCAGCATTCCCCCATTCCCCATCGGCGCATGCTTCCGCCGGATCCAGCGGTTTTCGAGCCGTTTTCCATGCTATCGGTTGACACCCGCAAAAAAACGTGTTTTAATGGGAGTGAAATTTAAATTATACTTAAAAAAATCCGCTTTTGATGCCGAGGCTGCGTCAAAAGCGGACGTGTTGTTTGACCCTGAGGTATGATTCTATGGCCAATTCATCCATCCCGGAATCCACAAACATCCCTCTGGGAGAGCGGATCCGGGATATCCGCAAAGCCAGGAAAATGACGATCACTCAGCTGGCGTCCGCCACCGGCCTGACCGCCAGCATGATCAGCCAGGTGGAGCGTTCCCTGATTTCGCCCTCCATCGAAACCCTGAAAAAAATCGGCAACGCACTGGAAATCCCTCTGAGCATCCTGTTCGAGGACTCCGACAAATTCACGCCGGCTCCATCGGTTCCCCTGATCAATCAAATGACTGGCCTGGAGCTGTTTCTCAACCAGCTTTCCCCCCTCAATCTCAACAACAGCTCTCCCGTGGTCCACCCGGATCAGCGAAAGTTTCTGTCTCCCGGAAAGGGAATCCGTTTCTACCTGCTGACGCCTAACCTGACCGGCCCCATCGAGTTCATCTATAATGAGTACGACCCAGGGAGCACCACCGGCCCCGACCTCTACACTCACCCCGGCTGCGAATGCGGCCTGATCCTCTCCGGCGAGCTGGAGATCCAGATCCGGGATCAGGTTTACCTGCTCAAAGCAGGAGACAGCATTACCTTCAATTCCACCGACCCCCATTCCAAGCGAAATGTGGGCGAAGTCATGTGCACCTGCGTCTGGGCTAACGTGCCCCCGTGGTTTTAAGCTTTCTGTCAGCACGAAGCCGCCCACAGGAGCCGCCGGAGGATTTTACAGGGTCAAAACAGGCTTGCAGGAAAACAAAAAAACCTTGTAACCGTTGAAATTGCAAGGTTTTTGCTTGGAGGCGACACCCAGATTTGAACTGGGGAATAAAGGTTTTGCAGACCTCTGCCTTACCACTTGGCTATGTCGCCACACGAGGCCGGAGCACCTCCGGCCTGTTGACATCGATTGGCTAGGGTAGAAGGATTCGAACCTTCGCATGACGGAATCAGAATCCGTTGCCTTACCGCTTGGCTATACCCCAACGACAAGAAAGGCGTGCCCGAAACGGAGCGGAAATGGGGTGGATGATGGGATTCGAACCCACGAATGGCGGAACCACAATCAGGTGCGTTAACCCATTCGCCACAATCGCCATGGCAGGGACAGTAGGAATTGAAC
>JBGYKY010000159.1:0-2912 GCA_041836105.1 Bacillota bacterium
AATGCGGGGCGCGTATGCCATCGGGGTGATCTGTGCCGCAGAGCCGGACAAGCTGGTAGCGGTCCGAAAGGATGCGCCCCTGATTGCCGGGATCGGCGATGGCTGCAATTTTATTGCCTCCGACATCCCGGCCCTGCTAAAGTATGTCAGGCGGATCTACCTGATCGAAAATAACGAGACGGTGGTAGTGACCCGGGACAGCATCACCATTTACAACGCGGATCGGCAGCCGGTGGACCGAGATGTGTTCCATGTTACCTGGGATGCGGATGCTGCGGAAAAGGGGGGCTACGAGCATTTTATGCTCAAGGAGATCCACGAGCAGCCCAAGGGACTGTTTGAAACCCTGAACCGGCGGCTGGAGGAGGACGGGAGCGTCCGGCTGGACGGCATCCACCTGACCCGGGAGGAGCTGCTGCGATTTACCCGGATTTATATCGTGGTCTGCGGCACGGCGTATCACGCCGGTCTGGTAGGTAAATTTGCCATTGAAAAGCTGGCCAAAATCCCTGTGGAGGTGGATGTAGCCTCGGAGTTCCGCTACCGGGAGCCCTTCGTGGACGACCGGACTTTATTTATTGCGATCAGCCAGTCCGGCGAAACGCTGGACACCCTGGCAGCCCTGCGGGAAGCCAAGAGCAGGGGAGCCAGGGTTCTTTCCGTGGTCAATGTGGTGGGAAGCTCCGTGGCCCGGGAGTCCGATGATGTATTCTACACCTGGGCCGGGCCGGAGATCGCCGTGGCCTCTACCAAGGCATATACGACCCAGCTGATGTGCATGTATCTGCTGGCCCTGTACATGGGCCGGACCAAGGGAACCATTGACGACGCGTATTATCGCAGCTTTGTAGAAGAGCTGCGGCAGATCCCGGATAAGCTGAAGGAGCTGCTAAAGCAGGAGGAAGCCATCCATGAAATGGCCAGGGGGCTGTACCGGCGGGAACAGGTCTTCTTTATCGGCAGAGGGATCGATTGCGGCGTGGCCTACGAAGGCTCTCTCAAGCTGAAGGAAATTTCCTATATCAATTCCTTTGCGATTGCCGCCGGAGAGCTGAAGCACGGCACCATCGCCCTGATTGAACAGGATACGCTGGTCATTTCGCTGGCGACCCAGGATCGCCTCTTTGAGAAGATGCTGTCCAATATCCAGGAAATCAAGGCTCGCGGGGCCATGGTCATCGGCCTGGCCAAGGAAGGCAATCGGGGACTGGAAGGCCAGGCCAACCGGGTACTCTATATCCCCGATTGCATCGACGAAGTGTCGCCGCTGCTGTCAGTGGTCCCCCTGCAGCTGCTGGCATATTACATTGCCCGGCTTCGGGGCTGCGATATCGACAAGCCCAAAAATCTGGCCAAAAGCGTAACGGTGGAATAGAGAAGGCCGCAGGGAGCAGTCCGGCGCGGCGGGGAGAGCAGAAAAATGGAGCGGCGGAATCGGTTTTTGGAGACGAAAGCGGCAGCCAATCTTATGCTGCTGACGACGGCCCTGCTGTGGGGGAGCTCCTATGCCTTCCGGAAGGCGGGGATGGAGCACCTGACGCCATTCTTCTTCAACTTCCTCCGCTTTTTTGTGGCCTGTGCCGCTATGCTGGCGCTTTGCATTTTCTTCGGGAAATTCCGCCGAAAGGGAGAAGGCGTTTTTCGCAGTGAAGAGGCGGGGGCTTCTGGAGGCGCTGCGGGAGCCGGAAGGGCGGGACGGGGCTGGCTGTACCTGAAGGGCGGATTCTTCTCCGGGACGGCCATTGCCCTGGGAGCGGCAGTCCAGCAGTGGGCGCTGCTCCACACCACTGCCGGCAAGGTAGGCTTTATCACCTCGCTGTATACGGTCTTCGTTCCGGTGTTGACCCTGATTCTCTTTCGTGCCCGGATTAGAGCGCAAATCTGGGCAGCGGTGGCCATCGCCTGCACCGGCCTGTTTCTGATCAGCGCTAACCGGGATATGAGCATAAACCCTGGAGATGCGGCATCCCTGATTTCTGCGGTGGCCTTTGCTTTCCATATCATCATTGTCGGCCGCTATTCCCCCCGGGCCGACGGGCTGATCCTCAGCACCGTTCAGATGCTTTTCGGCTGCTTGTGGAACCTGGGACTGACGTTCCTGCTGGAAGAAGGGAATACGCTGGCAGACATCCGGGCGGGAAGCCTGGCAGTGCTCTATACCGGCATCTTTTCCATCGGCGTGTCGTTTACCCTGCAGGTTTTTGCCCAGAAGCGGACAGCGCCGTCCGTAGCGGCCATTATCATGAGCCTGGAGTCGGTGTTCGCCGTCCTTTTTGGCGCCCTGCTGCTGAGCGAGTCCATGACCCCTCTGCAGACCGCGGGATGCGGGCTGATTTTCAGTGCGGTGCTGGTGGCTCAGTTGGAGAAAAAAACAGCCGGAGTCTCCGAAAAAATCGAAAAGGCTGAAAAAACCGGAAAATCCGACAGCACTGAAACGGGGAAAAAGCGTTTGCCGGGGAAGCGCCGGCGGTGAGGAGCCGTTCATGTTTGAGATCGTCATCGGGATTGTGCTATTGATCGTTGGATGGCTTCAGTTCGCTTACGGCAAGCTGATGCGATATAAGAGGGAGGCCCGGACAGCCTGGGTGCGGATCGAGTCCCTGCTTCGGGCCCGGGCGGATGCGGTGCTGCTCCTGCTGGAGGAGTTGGACCGGCGGGGGATCCTGGAGCCGGAAATGGAAGAGATCTATGAAATGGACGGCGGATACAGGTCTTCCCCTGAACGGGAGGAAATCAGCGCGCTGGCGGAGGAGGTAACGCCGGCGATCCGCACCCTTCTGGAAAAATGCCGAAAAATGGGGATACTCCGGGAGGAAGCGCGAGAAATCGAAGAAATGGAGCAGGAGCTTGAAAACATGGCCAAGGGGTACAATGCCAGCGTCTATGCTCATAATGACGTGATGGAATGGCCC
>JBGYKY010000160.1:0-4036 GCA_041836105.1 Bacillota bacterium
CTGCGGGACAGCATCTGCTCCGGAGAATACCCGTAGCGCTCCCGGGCGTGGTACAGCCCCGCCTCCGAACGAAAATCCGGGATGCCGCTCTCCGTAGAAACACCGGCGCCGCCAAAAAAAGACGATGCTTTCATGGCTGTCCAAAACGGTTTTCAGCCGTCGGAGCTCTTCCTGCTGCGTCACGTGCCTCCCCCCTTTTCTTACCGGCCTTGTTGAAGTCGAAGCTCTTCCAAATATTCCTTAATGACGCCGCCCAAAATTTGAACACCTTTTCGGATGGCCTCCTGACTGGGAGTGGAAAAGTTCATTCGGAAGGTCCCGGACACCGGCTGCGGCTCAATCTCAAAGACGCGACCCGGAACGATGGAGACCTTGGCCTGGCCGGCCCGGCGGCACAGCTCCAGAGCGTCAACGCCATCCGGCAGGCTGCACCATAAAAACAGCCCGCCGTGAGGCTTGTGGTAAAGGACCTCCGAAGGAAAATATTCGCAGATGGCTTCCGTCATGGCATCCAGCTTTTTGCTGTACAGCCGGCGCACCTCCCGGATGTGAGCGTCCAGGTCGTACCGCTTCAGATATTCGGCTGCCAAAATCATGAAGAACTGGTTGGTGTGCACATCGGATACCTGTTTAGCGATCACCATGCCGGCAAGGATGTCCCGATGCGCGGACACAAAGCCCAGCCGGATTCCGGGCGCCAGCACCTTGGAATAGGAGCCCACGTAGATTACCCTCCCCTCTTCGTCCAGGCTTTTGATGGGGAGCACCTCTTCCCCCTCATACCGGAGATCTCCATAGGGATTGTCCTCCAGAATGAGAAAATCATATTTTTGCGCCAGCTCCAGCACCGCCCTGCGCCGTTCCGTGGTCATGGTCCGGCCGGAAGGATTCTGAAAGGTAGGAATGGTGTACAAAAATCGCAGCCGGGCATCTGACGCCGCGATGGCCTCCAGGACTTCCGGCAAAATGCCCTCCTCATCCATGGGCACACCCTTCAGCGTCAACCCGTAGGAGCGAAAAGCGTTCATGGAGCCGATAAAGCTGGGGTTCTCGCAAATGACCGTATCTCCTTCGTTGGTGAGGAGCTTGGCGGCCAGCTCTATCCCCTGCTGTCCGCCCGACACAATCATCAGACTATCGAATCCCCGCCCGACGCTATACCGGCTGCGAAGCCGCTCCTCCGTCAGGCGCCGCAGCTCCGGGTATCCCTCTGAGATGCCGTACTGCAGCGCCTGCGGCCCATACTCCCGAAAGATATCGGCAGAGAGCCGGGCCATCGCCTCGATGGGAAAGCTTTCCGGCGCTGGATTCCCCGCCGAGAAAGCAATGACCTCCGGGTCCTGCGCCACCTTGAGCAGCTCCCGGATGGCGGAGGACTCCATGCCCTGCATTCTGCCTGAGAATGTATATTTCATACCGATTCCCCTTTTCTTTTCCTGTAAATGCTTTCCGACAGTATACCACAAAGCCCCTCGCCGTTCAACCGGCGGAGGCGGCGCAGCGGAAGCCTCGCAGCGAAGGGCGGCTGCGGACGCCGCCGCAAGCATCCTCAGCAATGGGCGGCGCTACGAGCATCGCCTGCATCCGGCGTCGCCTCAGGCATCTCCGGATGCAGGGCGCCGGAACGGGAAAGCCGGGGATGAGAAGCAACGACCAGTCATCCTTCGTTATCTTCTGTCATTTCCACCAGGTTCTTCCAGTAGCGTTCGGGCATCAACGCCCGCTGGCACCTGGGATTGGTCCGTTCCCGGATGGCGACGGTCTGAAAATAAAGGCACCAGAGGCTTCGGATTTCTTTTTCCTGCGCACCGGCCCGACCCAGCTGCCGGAGCCGGCCGGGCTCTGTCATCTGAAGCCGCCATTCCCCCCGGCAGGCGATGACGGCCTTCTCCCGGTTGAGATCGTGGATGATAAAGAGCTCCTCCGGCAGCCTGCCAGCAAAATGCTCCCCCAAAAACTCCAGGATGTCATGATCCGGTTCAATGGCGCTGTAAAGGATGTTTTGCTCCAGAGAAGAAAATCTGACCAGGCCCAAAAACCTCTCCGTCTCCCGGCTGACCCGCCGTTCCAGCAGCTCTGCCCGCTGGACCGCCGGATGACTGTGGAAAGAGCGGACGCCGGAGCCTATCCGAAACCCCAGCAGCAGATACCGGAGCAAATCCATCTCCTTTCCCCTCTCCGCAGCAGCAAAGCCGCGGTACACCCGCTGTAAATCCCAAACGGAGATTTTTCTCCGAATGGCTGCCGTTACGGCCTCTGCCTTCTCGGGATCGGTATCCAAAGAAACGACCGGCTCCAAAAGATCCAGCTGCTGAAAGCCCTCCCGACGGATGTCCGATGCCGGAGCCCGGTAATAATGAGCGTGCACGCAGGTCAGGAATCCTTCGAAGCTGCCGTCATAGCAATAGATGGCCACGATCGTCCCTCCCTTCTCAGCAGATCTCCTTCGGCGACCCGGCCCGGCAGGCCGGAAAAATCCGTAATGCTGTCGAACAGAGAAAGCTGCCTCCCGCCTTCACCGCCGATCAGGCGCAGGCGCAGCTTTTCTTCCAGCAGAATCTGTCTCTTAGCGGTTTGTGCCACCAGATCCTTCCCGCCGTAATATTTGCCCTGGCAGGTGAGGAAATATCTGGCCCGTTTCATCGCCACACCCATCCGCGGCAGGTCCTCGGCCCGGACAGCGGCATACCGCCGCTGTCGCAGGATCCGCCGGGCAGAAATTTCACCCACGCCCGGGATCCGGAGCAGCTCCTCCATCGATGCCCTATTGATCTCTACGGGGAAGCGTTCCAGATGACGCAGCGCCCAGGCGGCCTTCGGATCCATCTCCAGCTCCAGATTGGGATGCTCATCGCTCAGGAGCTCCCCCGCAGTAAACCCGTAAAAGCGGAGCAGCCAGTCGGCCTGATACAGTCGATGCTCCCGAATCAGAGGCGGGGCTGACAGCGGCGCCGGAAGCAGGGGAGAATCGGATACCGGGATATAGGCACTGTAGTACACCCGCTTCAGGACAAAGCGCCGGTACAGGGCTTCCGAGGCCGCAATGATCTGCTGATCCGTTTCTCCTGTTGCGCCGATGATCATCTGGGTGGTCTGGCCCGCCGGCGCAAAGCGCCGCCGCCCGCCGAACAGATCCAGGGCTGTGGTCTGCCCGGCCTCCGTTCCGGCAAGGAACTGCATATTCCCCGGCGCTTTCAGCGTCTTCTGCTCCAGCATCGTCGAGGCAATCTGGCCCATCGGGGTCAAAATGCCGGTCAATGATTTCTGAGGAGCCAATCGTCGCAGTCCCTCTTCGGTGGGCAGCTCCATGTTGATGCTGAGCCGGTCCGCCCGGAGTCCGATCTGCCGAACCAGCTCCGGCGCCATCCCGGGGATCAGCTTCGCGTGGATGTAACCGCCGAACCCGTCTCGGCCCCGCAGCAGATCAAGGCAGGCCAGCATCCGCTCCCCTGTCTGATCCGGCGATCCGTCCACCGCCGAGCTTAGAAAAAGCCCTTCGATATAATTCCTTCGATAAAACTCCATGGTGAGCCGGGCCAGCTCCTCCGGCTCAAAAGCTGCCCGCTCCGTCGAAGCGCTTCTTCTGTTGACGCAGTAGGCGCAATCGTAGGCACACCGGTTGCTCATCAATATCTTGAGAAGGGAGATGCAGCGGCCGTCGGCTGACCAGCTGTGGCAGACGCCGGCCGGGTGCGGCTGTCCCGTTCTGCTTTTCCCCTCGCCGGAAGCACCGCTGGAGGAGCAGGACACATCAAATTTGGCGCTGTCTGTCAGGATTTTTAGCTTCTCTGTCAACATCCGGTCCATATCCTCCCCCCTTCTAAAAAAGAACGTTTGTTCTTTTTATTATAGCGGATTTGCCGGGAGACTTCAAGAGGGAACCTCCGGCGTACCGGGAATCTGACAGCGGAAGCTTTCCTCGCCAAAAACGGAAAAATCCCCGGGTTCCATGCGAAAGAGGCGAGATCCTCCTCTTCTCCTCCGGGGATCGGGGAATGACTGCGGCGATGCAGATGCCGCAACGGATTTTCACTGC
>JBGYKY010000161.1:0-4250 GCA_041836105.1 Bacillota bacterium
CTGTCGCTCCTCCCTGCCTTCTTCGATCCGAAGAGCCGCCTCTGCAATATCGTCCTTGATATATTCATTTTTTAGTTCGACGCTTTCTACGTTTTTCAGGGTGATGTTGATGTCCAGATCCTTGACCGATTCCTTCAGCGCCAGAAACTCTCGGGCCCGCCCGCTTTCTTCCTCCAGAGCGCCGATCCGGCCCTCCAGTTCGCCGATGATATCGTTGATACGCTCCAGGTTCCCGCTGGCTGTATCCAGCTTTCGCTCTGCCTCCGCCTTCTTGCTCCGATATTTGACGATCCCGGCAGCCTCCTCGAAGATTTCCCGGCGGGCTTCCGATTTATTGGCAACGATATCGGCAATCCTTCCCTGCCCGATCAGGGAATAGCCGTCTACGCCGATGCCCGTGTCCATAATCAGCTCCCGGATATCCCTGAGCCGGCAAGGATTGTTATTGATAGCGTATTCGCTTTCCCCGGATCGGTACATCCGGCGGCTGAGAGCGACCTCGGAAAAATCAATGGGCAGGATGCCTGTGCTGTTATCGATGACCAGCGTCACCTCTGCCATGCCTCTGGATTTCCGACTGGCCGTCCCGGCGAAGATAACATCCTCCATTTTGCCGCCCCGCAGGGTCTTGGGGCTCTGCTCCCCCAGCACCCAGCGAATGTCATCGCTGATGTTGCTCTTTCCACTTCCGTTGGGGCCTACGATACAGGTGATCCCTTCGTGGAAATCGATAACCACCGGCTCGGCGAAGGACTTGAACCCGTGCATTTCTATTCGTTTAAAGTACACTTGCTGCCCCCTCTTTTCAGTCCGGCTCCGGCCGCGCTCTGCTCCGCTTCTTTTTTGGATTTCCCCCGTCCGGCCCCCCACAGCTGCCCGTTTACCATTAGGCTTACATAAAACGTTTTATCGTGAGGCGGCCCTTCCTCCCGATCCACCACGTACTCAATGCGGACCGGCCCCTCCTGCTGGAGCCACTCCTGAAGCCGAGTTTTGCAATCCTCCTGCCCGACCTTTTCCAGACTTTCCCGAAACACCTCGCCAAAGGCGTTCATGACAAAATCACGAACGACCTCATACCCGCCGTCCAGCTAGACGGCGCCGGTGCCCCCTTCCACTGCGTCAGCCAGCATGGAAGGCCGGCTCCGGCCGCCGGTCCTGTCTTCTCCCCGGCTCATCCGAAGCAGGGGCGATATCCCCAGCCGGCAGGCGATACCTGCCAGGCTCTGTTCGCAAACGATACGGGCTCTGGCTTTAGACAGTTCCCCCACGGTCATGGCTCCCCGTTCCCGGAGCAGCCACTCGCTGACGACAGCATCCAGAAAGGCGTCTCCCAGGAACTCCAGCTGCTCATAATCCTCGGGGCGGGCCTCCGCCAACCGGCTCCTTCCCTGTTCCCGTTCTCCGAGAAAGGATCTGTGAGTCAGAGCACGGGTCAGGAGAGCCGGGTCACGAAAGTGGTACCCCAGCCGATGTTCGAAATCGCTATTATTCACTGATCACGATCTCCTCTATCTCTTCCACCGAGTTTTGAATAATCTGAACCACCCGGTTCTCCACATAGGGGATCCCCTTAAAAATGGCGTTTTTCACTGCGTTGGCGCCGGACGAGCCGTGGATTTTGACCACAGCGCCCCTGATGCCCAGAATCGGAGCGCCGCCGTACTCGGAATAATCGAACTCGTTTTTCAGCTCGCCGAATTTGTCCTTCAGCAGCAGCGCTCCCATTTTAGCTTTGGTCCCCGCAGTAAATTTGGAGCGCAGCAGCTTCAAGATATTCCAAGCCAGCCCTTCCGTCAGCTTCAGAATAACGTTGCCCACGAAGCCGTCGCACACGATGACATCAGCGCCTCCCTTGGGCACATCCCGTGCCTCCAGATTGCCGATAAAGTGAATATCGCTTTTGGACAGCAGCTCGTAGGCCGCCTTGATAACGGTCGTGCCCTTCGTTTCCTCCGAGCCGATATTCACCAGACCCACGGTAGGGTTCCTTCGTTCCAGCACCTTTTCCATATAGATGCTGCCCATGGTAGCAAACTCCAGCAGGTTCACCGGCTTGCATTCGGCATTGGCACCGGCATCCACCAGCAGGGAAGGCACATGCCCCATAATGGGGTACACGCTGGCCAGGGCCGGCCGGTCGATGCCCTGGATTCTGCCCAGGATAAACAGTCCGCCGGCCATCAGAGCGCCCGTATTCCCGGCGGAGATAAACAGGTCGCCTTCGCCGTTTTTAAGCATATTCAGCCCCACCACCATCGAGGAGTCGGTCTTGGCCCGAACAGCCCGGACCGGTGCGTCGTCATTGGTGATCACATCGCTTGCATGGCGGATGCCGATCTGCTGCGGATCACAGGAGTGGTTGGACAGCTCCTGCCGCAGCCGATCCCCGTCGCCCACCAGAATAATCTGATCCTCTAGGTGACGGGCTGCTTCTACTGCGCCTTTGACGATTTCCATCGGGGCGTTGTCGCCCCCCATCCCATCCAGAATAATTCTCATATCGCTTTTCTCCTGTGCCGGCGGTTATTCTTCGTCGGGCGGTTCCCCGACTTTTTCGTTCCCGTAAAAGTTTGCCCTGCCATTGTACCACAGATTCCCGGCTTTGGCAATTTGAAGAGCCGGTTTTGCCGACAGCAAAGGCGCGGCTTGTCCCGATGCCGCCGCTGAAATCGCCTTTCCCCGGAAAAACCGTTTACATGCCCTGAAAATGGGGTATCAGGGAATTATGCTCCCCGGGCCAAATCCCCGGATCCGGCGAAAGCACCGACGGATCGCGCGGAGCAAAACCGGAAACTGTTCAGACTATTGAAAACCGTTTATAAAAATTGTGAGAACGTCAACACAGGAGGTATCCATCATGTTGGACAAGAAAGTCGCCGCGCTGCTCAACGAGCAAATCAACAAGGAATTTTTCTCCGCTTATCTGTACCTGGATATGTCGAATTACTATTACAGCCGAGGCCTGTCCGGCTTCGGCAACTGGTTCAAGATCCAGGCGCAGGAGGAACGGGATCACGCCATGCTGTTCCTGACCTATCTGCAGAACAACGGAGAAGATGTCGTCCTGACCGCGATAGAAGGACCGGGGCAGAGGTACGACAGCTTCAAGGCTCCCCTGGAGGGCTCCCTGCAGCATGAGCGGTTCGTAACGGCATCCATCAACAACATCTACGAGCAGGCCCTGAAGGTCAAAGATTATCGGACCCTGGAGTTCCTCAACTGGTTTGTGAAGGAGCAGGGCGAGGAGGAGAAAAACGCCGAGGAGCTGATCCAGCGATATGAGCTTTTTGGTTCGGATCCCAAGGGCCTGTATATGCTGGATAACGAGATGAGCACCCGAACCTATACGGCCCCTTCCCTCGTTCTGGATTAGGGGCGAACCGGGCGGGCGCATCTTTTCCTGAAGAAGACCGCCCACTTTCCTTCCGATCTGCATTTATGCATTGCGAAGACAGTCCCCCTCGGCGCGGCAGCCAAGGGGGACTGTTGCTTCTTCGCTCACAGGAATGCTTTTTTCTTTCCTGCCAGGGCTTTCAGCCTGCACAAACTGCGGGTGTGAGCGGAACGAAGCGTGCTGTAGTTGACCCGCAGGATCGATGAAATTTCCCGAAGCGGCACGCCGTAATAGTAATAAAGCAGATACATCTGCCGCTCCTCCTCCGTCAGCTCCCGAAGTAACGAACGGAGCAGCTCCTGATTCGCCACCGTATTGGTAAAATCCTGGGTGGCGGCGGATTCTGCCCTCTCCCACACTTCCGCCCCGCCACCGATTTCCATGCTGGCCGTTTTTTGATATCGGTGATAATATCGTCGAGCCTCCATTTTAGCAATAGAAAAAAGCCAGGATTTCAGCTTCTCCTCCCTGCGAAGCTTTGGCAGCCGGAGGAGCCCTTCCACCATGGTATTCTGAAAGATCTCTTCCGTCGCAAACCGATCCTTGCGGGTCATCGTATAAATAAAGCGCTGCAGTTCATCCCTGTAGATGTGGCATACTTTGGAAAACAGCTGCAGCAATCGATCTTCCCGTTTCATCCTGCGAATCTCTCCTCCCCGTGCTCATCAGCGGCCGGATGCTGTAATCCCGGCGCATCGTCCTCCCCTTCTTCCCCCTCTTTCCGGAATGACGAAGGAAGGGAGCCATGCGCCCGCTGAAAATCTTTTGATCATATTTTAGGCCAGCTATTGACCCCTTTTCCCTTTGATGATAATATATTGATATTATTCTAATATCAATATATTATCAGAAA
>JBGYKY010000162.1:0-5204 GCA_041836105.1 Bacillota bacterium
GTAGAAGGAATGATTAAGCTGCAAATCCCTGCGGGCAACGCTACTCCCGCGCCTCCGGTAGGACCGGCTTTGGGCCAGAAGGGCGTTAACATCATGGATTTTTGCAAGCAGTTCAATGCCAAGACGGCTGATCAGCCCGGCATGATCATTCCGGTCGTTATCACGGTTTATTCCGACCGGTCCTTTACGTTCATCACCAAAACGCCTCCCGCGGCAGTTCTGCTGAAGAAGGCTGCAGAGGTACAGTCCGGATCGGGCGAGCCCAACAAGAAAAAGGTCGCTACCATTACCAGGGCGCAGGCACAGGAGATCGCCAAGATTAAGATGCCGGACCTGAATGCCGCCGATGTAGAAGCGGCGACGGAGATGATCAAGGGGACCGCCAGGAGCATGGGCATCGTCGTAACGGAATAAGAGATGGGAGGCTACGGCCGCTAATACCACGAGGAGGGGAAAATGCCAAAGAGAGGTAAAAAGTATCAGGATTCAGTGAAGTCCTTTGACAAGGCGGCGCTGTACGATACAACGGAAGCGTTTGAGATCGCTTTAAAAAATGCAAAAGCAAAGTTTGACGAGACGGTGGAAGTCCACATTAAGCTGGGCGTAGACGGCAGGCATGCGGATCAGCAGGTCCGGGGCGCTATCGTCCTTCCCCATGGCACGGGCAAGACCAACCGGGTACTGGTATTCGCCAAGGGCCCCAAGGCCGCGGAGGCCGAGGCCGCCGGCGCGGATTACGTGGGTGCCGAAGAGCTGGCTCAGAAAATCCAGAGCGAAAACTGGTTTGACTTCGATGTGGTTGTCGCTACGCCGGATATGATGGGCGTGGTGGGAAGACTGGGTAAGCTGCTGGGCCCCAAGGGCCTGATGCCCAATCCGAAGTCCGGAACGGTAACTATGGACGTGACCAAGGCGCTGGAAGAGATCAAGGCCGGTAAAGTGGAATATCGTCTGGACAAGACCAACATCGTCCACACCGGGATCGGAAAGGCTTCCTTCGGCGTCGAAAAGCTGGTGGACAACTTTACCGCTCTGATGGACGCGGTGATCAAGGCAAAGCCTGCTGCTGCCAAGGGTCAGTACCTGAAGAGCGTAACTATTTCCACTACCATGGGCCCCGGTGTCAAGGTAAACCAGGCCAAGCTGTAGCGGAGCGGGCTTCGGCTCAGTAAAATTGAATGAGAACCGTAGACAGCGGGAGCGAAAGCTTAATAGCCCGCCGAGGTACAATATAAAATATTGGCCCTGTCTGCGCATGTCCGGACGGGGCATTTTATATGTACACCGAAAATCAGAAGAAAGGAGAACGATATGTCCATTGAAGCGCAAAAAGAAAAACAGCTGATTATTGATGAGATCAAAGAGAAGCTGGAACGTGCTCAATCCGCCATTGTTATCGACTACATCGGCATCACCGTCGCTCAGGCGGACGCCATGAGAAAAAAATTACGCGAGGCGAATGTGGATTACACCGTTTACAAGAATACCCTTGTCAAACGGGCCATCGAAGGCACCAAGTACGCGGAGCTGGCACAGGTCCTGGACGGCCCCAGCGCTATCGCCTTTGGCTATGAAAACGCTGTTGCTCCGGCCAAGGTGCTCAGCGGCATCATGAAGGACTACAAAAAGATGGAATTCAAGGCCGGCGTTGTGGAAGGCACCTACTTTGACGCCGCAGGCGTTCAGGCCGTCGCTTCCGTTCCCGGAAGAGAAGAGCTCATCGCTAAATTCCTGGGCAGCATCCAGTCCCCCGTATCCTCGCTGGTACGGACCTTCCAGGCTGTCGCTGATGCCAAGCAGGAAGCCTAACTCGCTGTACAGAGGGGGAGGAGCCTCCCAAAACCATAAGAAAAGGAGAAATCAAAATGAACAAAGAGCAAATCATCGAAGCCATCAAAGCTATGACCGTTCTGGAGCTCAACGAGCTGGTTAAGGCCTGCGAAGAAGAGTTTGGAGTTTCCGCAGCAGCGCCTGTTGCCGTTGTCGGCGCAGCCGGTGCCGGCGGTGGCGCCGAAGAGGAGGAGAAGACGGATTTCACGGTTGTCCTGGCCAGCGCCGGCGCAGAGAAAATCAACGTCATCAAGGTTGTTCGAGCCATTACCGGCCTGGGCTTGAAGGAAGCCAAGGATCTGGTGGACGGCGCTCCGGCCAATGTAAAGGAAGGCGTAGAAAAGGCCGAGGCAGAAGCCATCAAGAAGCAGCTGGAAGAGGTGGGCGCTTCGGTAGAGCTGAAATAGCGTAAGAGCTCGAAACGGAGAGGCTGCTGTGTCTCCCCGTCCCATGGAACACACTGAGGGATGACTCCGGAACGAAGGGGCATCCCTTGTGTTTTTCTTGACCTGTTGAAATTTGTGTGATATTATAATATATTGCCACGCAAAGCAATTGGTTGATGATATAAGGAGTGATGAATATGCCACAACCCGTACAAGTAGGTAGAAAGACGCGAATGAGTTACTCGAAGATCCATGAGGTCGCCGAGATGCCCAACTTGATTCAGATCCAGACAGAATCCTATGACTGGTTTATCAGGGAAGGACTGCGCGAGGTCTTCGAGGACATTTCTCCCATCAAGGACTACGCCGGCAACCTGGTATTGGAATTCATTGACTATTCCCTGACAGACGCTCCCAAGTACGAGCAGGAGGAGTGCAAGGAACGGGACGCCACCTACGCTGCTCCGCTGAAGGTCAAGGTTCGGCTGATCAACCAAGAAACCGGAGAGGTAAAGGAACAGGAAGTCTTCATGGGAGACTTCCCCCTGATGACCGAAAAGGGGACATTCATCTACAACGGAGCCGAGCGAGTCGTGGTAACCCAGTTGGTCCGATCTCCGGGACCCTACTACAGCGTTGTGACCGACAAATCCAACAATAAGCTGTATTCCACCACCATCATTCCAAATCGGGGGGCGTGGCTGGAGTACGAAACCGATTCCAACGAAATTATTTCCGTCCGGGTAGCCCGGACCCGAAAGCAGCCGGCCACCACCCTGCTGCGGGCGCTGGATCCGAAATACGCCTCCGATCAGGCGATTCTGGAGCTTTTGGGAGACGATCCCCGCCTGCGCAAGACCCTGGAGAAGGATGCGACCGACAATTACGAGGACGGATTAAAGGAAATATACAAGAAGCTGAGACCCGGCGAGCCTCCTACGGTGGAGAGCGCCAAGTCTTTGCTGGATTCTCTGTTTTTTGATCCCAAGCGATACGACCTGGCGAAGGTAGGCCGGTATAAATATAACAAAAAGCTGGGCTTGTCCAACCGAATTATCGGTGTGGTAGCGGCCGAGGATGTGGTGGACCCCAATACGGGGGAGATTCTGGCGGAAAAGGGGACCAAAATCACCAGGCCCCTGGGCTTTGCCATTGAAAATGCCGGCGTGGAATCGGTGATGGCGTACAGCAAAGCCGATGACAGCCGAATTACCAAAATCATCGGCAACCGGTTCGTAGAGCTGGCCGGCTACGTAGACGTGGATCCCAGAGAACTGAAAATCCCCTCCAAGGTGTATTATCCGGTGCTGAAAGAAATCCTGGAGGAAAAGCATACCCCGGCCTCTCTGAAGGAAGCCCTGATACAGCAAAAGAGCCGTCTGTCTCCCAAGCATATTCTGGTGGCCGATATCATCGCCTCTATGAGCTATGTGCTGAACCTGAACTATGGCATCGGGAATGTGGACGATATCGACCACCTGGGGAATCGCCGCCTGCGGACCGTGGGCGAGCTGCTGCAGAACCAGTTCCGCATCGGCCTGGCTCGGATGGAGCGGGTGGTAAAGGAGCGCATGACCATCCAGGACATTGAGGTAACCACGCCGCAGGCCCTGATGAATATCCGGCCGGTCACGGCTGCGATCAAGGAATTTTTCGGAAGCTCCCAGCTGTCCCAGTTTATGGACCAGACCAACCCCCTGGCGGAGTTGACTCACAAGAGAAGGCTGTCGGCCCTGGGGCCCGGCGGGCTTTCCCGGGAGCGGGCCGGCTTTGAGGTGCGGGACGTCCACCATTCCCACTATGGACGCATGTGCCCCATTGAGACCCCGGAGGGACCCAATATCGGGCTGATCGGATCCCTGACCACCTATGGGAAAATCAACGAATACGGATTTATCGAAACCCCCTACCGGAAGGTAGACAGCGTGACGGGGGTGGTCTCCAATGAAATCGAATATCTGACCGCTGATGAGGAGGAAACGCTCATTATCGCGCAGGCTAACGAGCCGCTGGATTCGGAAAACCGATTTGTTAACTACAAGGTGGCGTCTCGGGGCGCCGGCGGTGAGATCGACCTGATCCCCAGAGAGCTGATCGATTATATGGACGTTTCTCCCAAGCAGGTTGTTTCCGTGGCCACGGCCATGATCCCCTTTCTGGAAAACAACGACGCCAACCGGGCCCTGATGGGAGCCAACATGCAGCGGCAGGCCGTCCCCCTGATGATTACTGACACCCCCATCATCGGTACCGGGATGGAGTACCGGGCTGCCCGGGACTCCGGGGTAGTGGTGCTGGCCAAGCATGCCGGAACCGTGGAATTTGTCGATGCGACCCGGATCGTCATCCGGCGGGATGACGGCAAGGGGCAGGATGAGTACAAGCTGCTGAAATTCAAGCGTTCCAACCAGGGGACCTGCATCAACCAGCGGCCCATCGTGCTTCGGGGCGAACGCATTGAGGAGGGAGAGGTCATCGCCGACGGTCCCTCTACCAACATGGGGGAGATCGCCCTGGGCAGGAATCTGCTCATCGGCTTTATGACCTGGGAAGGCTATAACTACGAGGACGCCATCATCCTTAACGAGCGCCTGATCATGGAGGATACGCTGACCTCTATCCACATTGAGGAGTATGAAGCGGAAGCCAGAGACACCAAGCTGGGCCCCGAGGAGATCACCAGAGACATCCCCAACGTCAGCGAAGACGCCCTTCGGGATCTGGATGAGGAGGGGATTATCCGCATCGGCGCCGAGGTGAATTCCTCGGATCTTCTGGTGGGAAAGGTAACGCCCAAGGGAGAGACGGAGCTGACTGCGGAAGAACGGCTCCTTCGGGCCATCTTTGGTGAAAAGGGCAGGGAGGTGCGGGATACCTCGCTGAAGGTCCCCCATGGAGAGACGGGCATCGTAGTAGATGTAAAGGTCTTTTCCCGGGAAAACGGCGACGAGCTGCCGCCGGGCGTCAATAAGCTGGTCCGCTGCTATA